>JBCCOR010000013.1:0-19625 GCA_039025295.1 Acidobacteriota bacterium | reverse complement strand
TGCGCTGCGACTTCGCGCCGCAGCGTCTGAGCGTCGATCCCGACGTCGACGTGCTTCAGCTGCAGCGGCGCTCTGCCACCATCCGACTGCGGCCGCCGGTCGCTGCCGGCGGCGGCGGCGCCACCCGATAGCACCCGCCATTCGTTCGCGCGGGCGGATACACTCAGGCCACACCGACGTCCGGCAACCCCGTCGCGCGTCGCAAGCCGAGGAGACGTCCGCATGGTTCCGATGCTCCGCCCGCTCTCGCTGATCGGCCTGCTGATGGCTGCACTCGCGGTACCCGGTGCTGCGCGCGACGCCGAACCGGACGAAGCCACCGCCGTCCCCGCCGACGATGCGGCTGTTGCGCGCGACGACATCGTCGTCACCGGACGCAAGATCGAGGAGCGACTCCAGGACATCCCCATCGCGATCACCGCCGTCGAGGGCGCGGCGCTCGAAATGCGCACGCTCGACACCCTCGACGATCTGGAAGATCTCGCGCCCAACCTCGAGATCACCGCCACCGGCCAGGTCGGCGGCGCGCCGTCGGAAACGGTGGTGCACATGCGCGGCATCGGCCAGATCGACAGCGCGATCTTCGCCGACCCCGGCGTCGGCATCTATCTCGACGGCGTGTACCTCGCGCGCGCCCAGGGCGCGCTGCTCGATCTGCTCGATCTCGAGCGCATCGAGGTGCTGCGCGGTCCGCAGGGCACGCTCTTCGGCAAGAACACCACCGGCGGCGCCGTCCAGCTGGTGACGCGAACGCCGGGTCCCACGCGCCGCGGCGAGGTCGCGCTGACGCTCGGCAACCGGGATCGGCGCAACGCGACCGTCCGGCTCGAAGGCGCGCTCGACGACGACGCGCGCCTGACCGCGCGCCTCGCGCTGAGCAGCCGCAATCAGGACGGCTACGCCCGCTCGCGCGTCACCGACCAGATCTTCGGCGAGGACAACACCGACGTCGGCCGCCTGAGCGTGCGCGCGATCGCGTCGCCGCGCACGATCGTCGACGTCGGCCTGAGCGGCACCCGCACGCGCGGACCGAATCTCGACCAGTCGCTGATCGCGATCTTCGACGGCACGCCGCTGCTGGACTTCTACAACCGTGCCCTGCGCGATATCGGCCTGCCGCAGGTCGACGATGCGTTCGTGCCGAGCGATCCCTTCGTCTCGTTCGCCGGCGATCGCGGCCGCAGCGACGGCGATGTCTGGACGACCAGCGTCACCGTCACGCATCAGCTGACCGACGCGATCGACCTGGTCAGCATCACCGCCTATCGCGATCTCGCCTATGCGTTCGACAACGATCCCGATGGCACGCCCCTTCGCTTCGCCTTCAGCCAAGTCGACCAGGATCAAGATCAGCTCAGCCAGGAGCTGCGCCTGAGCAGCACCGCCGGCGCGCGAACGACCTGGATCGCGGGCGTCTACGCGCTGCGCGAGGAAGCCCGCGAGGACGGACGCCTGATCCTCTTCGAGGAGCTCTTCGGCGCGCTCGAAGCAGCGCCCGGCCCGATCTACGCGCCGCCGGGTGCCCCCGGCTTCTTGTGCGACCCCGGTCCGCCGCCGCCCGGCGTGCCTTGCTTCGGTGGTCCCGGCAATCCGCTCAACGCCTCGTTCCTGGGCAGCGACGACGAGCTGCTGACGTTCACCACCGAGAGCTATGCGGCCTTCGGCGAGGCGGTGATCCGCGTGACGCCACGCGTGTCACTGAGCGCCGGTCTGCGCTATTCCTACGAGACCAAATCGCTGCGCTACCGCCGCGATGCAGCCTTCGATCCGCGCGATGTCGATCTGCGCGACGACGAATCGTGGGACGCGCTGTCACCACGCTTGATCGTGAGCATCACCCCGGATAGCAGTACGCTGCTCTACGCGAGCGCCACCCGCGGCTTCCGCAGCGGCGGCTTCAACGCCCGACCGCAGGATCGCCAAAGCCTCGATCCCTTCGATCCGGAGCGCGTCACCGCCTATGAGCTCGGCGCCAAGCTCGACCGCTTCGACGGTCGACTGCGGCTCAACGCGGCAGCGTTCTACAACGACTACACCGATCTCCAGCTGAGCGCCTCGCTGCTGGTCGACGGCCAGCCGCTCTTCGTGCTGCAGAACGCCGGCGAGGCCGAGACCTGGGGCGTCGAGTTGGAGACCACCTGGCGCGCGACCGAGCGCCTCGTCGTCGGCCTGACCGCCGGCTATCTACAGACCGACTACACCGAGCTGCGCAGCGTCGCACCCGACGGCGCCGATCTCGACGGCGAGCTGCCCAAGGCGCCCGCGTGGAGCGGCGCGGTGTCGCTCGCCTCCCGCCATCCGCTGGCCGGCGATGCCGCGCTCTCCCTCCAGATCGACGCGGGCTACCGCGACGACTATTTCAACGACATCGCCAACACGCCGGTGATCGCCACCGACGCCAGCGAGCAGATCGACGCGCGGCTGAGCTACGACGACGGCCGCCGCTGGCGGCTCGATCTCTTCGGCACCAACCTGAGCGACGAGGTCCGCTTCGAGAACGGCTTCGTCACCGGCGGCTTCGGCATTGCCACCGCGGTGTACAGCGCCCCGCGCACGTGGGGCGGCACGGTAAGCTATCGCTTCTGATACCGTCGCGTTTTCCGCTCGACGCCCGCATTTCCCTGGAGATTCGTTTCTCATGCTTGTGTCCCGTCACCGCCGTCATCCGGGCTTCCTGCCCATCGTTCTTCTCATCGCACTCGCCCCGCTGCTGGCGCCGATCGCCGTCGCCGACGACGCCATCGATCCCGCGCTGCTTTCCGGCCTCGAAGCGCGCAGCATCGGTCCGGCGACGATGTCCGGCCGCATCGGCGCCGTCGCCGCGGTCGTGCCCGACGACGGCCGCCCGCCGCGCACCCTCTACGCCGGCGCCGCCACCGGCGGCGTCTGGCGCTCGCGCGACGGCGGCGTTACCTGGACGCCGATCTTCGACGACCAGCCGGTGGCCGCGATCGGCGCGATCGCCGTCCATCCGCGCCAGCCGGGCGACGTCTGGGTCGGCACCGGCGAGGGCAATCCGCGCAACAGCGCCTCGGTCGGCAACGGCGTCTACCGCTCGCGCGACGGCGGCGACACCTGGACCCACGTCGGCCTCGACGGCAGCGAGCGCATCCATCGCGTGCTGCTGCATCCCGACGATCCCGACGTCGCCTACGTCGCCGCGCTCGGTCCGACCTGGGCCGACGGCGAGGTGCGCGGCGTCTACGGCACGCGCGACGGCGGCGCGACCTGGACGCGGCTGCTGCACGTCGACGCGCGCACCGGCGCTGGCGACCTGGCGATGGATCCCGCCAATCCCGATCATCTGATCGCCGCGCTCTGGAGCCATCGGCGCACGCCCTGGACGTTCACCTCGGGCGGCGTCGGCTCGGGCCTGCAGCGCAGCCTCGACGGCGGCCGCACCTGGACCGCGATCACGCCCGAGGACGGCCTGCCGAAGGGCACGCTCGGCCGCATCGGCGTCGCCTTCGCGCCGAGCGATTCGCGCATCGTCTACGCCTACGTCGAGGCTGAAGGCGACGTCAACCACATCCTGCGCTCGACCGACGGCGGCCGCACCTGGCACAGCCGCGCCACCAGCGCCGATCAGGTGATCGGCAACCGTCCGTTCTACTACGCCGATCTGCGCGTCGATCCGGCCGATCCGACCCGGCTCTACAGCCTGTGGTCGCGGATCTCGATGTCGGAAGACGGCGGCGCCAACTGGCGGGTGCTGGTGCCGTTCACGCCGGTGCATCCCGATCATCACGCGCTGTGGATCCATCCCCACAACCCGCGCTGGATGGTCAGCGGCAACGATGGCGGCATCTACATCAGCGAAGACCACGGCCATCGCTGGCGCTACGCCGCCAACCTGCCCCTGGCGCAGTTCTACCATCTGCGGGTCGACCGCGAGACGCCCTACAACGTCTACGGCGGCCTGCAGGACAACGGCTCGTGGCGCGGCCCGAGCAACGTGTGGGAGAACGGCGGCATCCGCAACCATCACTGGCAGGAGGTCTTCTTCGGCGACGGCTTCGACACCATCCCCGACCCGGAAAACGCGCGCCGCGGCTACGCCATGAGCCAGCAGGGCTATCTCGGTCGCTGGAATCTCGACACCGGCGAGCAGCGCATGCTGCGCCCCGCGCCTGATCCCGACGGCCCGTCGCTGCGCTTCAGCTGGAACGCGGCGTTCGCCCAGGATCCCTTCGATCCGGCGACGATCTACTTCGGCAGCCAGTTCGTCCACCGCTCGCGCGACCGCGGCGACCGCTGGGCGACGATCAGCGACGATTTGACCAGCAACGATCCGGCGCGCCTGCGCCAGGCCGAGAGCGGCGGCGTCACGGCCGACGTCACCGGCGCGGAGAACCACGCCACCCTGATCGCGCTGGCGCCGAGCACGATCCAGCGCAACGTGCTGTGGGCCAGCTCCGACGACGGTCGGCTGCACCTCACCCGCGACGCCGACGCCGACGCGCCGAGCTGGACGCGGGTCGACGGCGGCTTCGTCGACGCGCCCGCCGGCGGCTGGATTCCGCAGATCGCGCCCAGTCAGTACACCGCCGACGGCGCCATCGTGGTGATCGACAACCACCGTCGCGGCGACATGGCGACGTACGTTCAGCGCACCTGGGACGGCGGTCGCACCTGGTATTCACTCGCGGACGATCCCGATCTGCGCGGCTATGCGCACGCGGTTGCGCACGATCCGGTCAATCGCGATCTGCTCTTCCTCGGCACCGAGTTCGGGCTGTTCGCCACGCTCGACGGCGGCCGCGACTGGTGGCCGCTGCGCCACGGCCTGCCGACCGCGGCGGTGCGCGATCTGGCGATCCATCCCGACACCCACGACCTGGTGATCGCCACCCACGGTCGCGGCATCTTCGTCATCGACAACATCCGTCCGCTGCGCGATCTCGACGCCGCGACCCTCGCGCGCGATCTGCATCTCTTCCCGATCAGCCCTGCGCAGCAGCACTGGATCCGCCAAACCGGCTCGTCGCGCTTCCCCGGCCACGGCGAATTCCGCGGCGCCACGCGGCCGTACGGCGCGCACTTCGACGTCATCGTCGGCGGCGACCGCGACGATCTGCCCCATCCCGACGCGGCGGTCGAGCGCGACCGCCTGGCGCAGCAGCGCGCCGCGCGCGCGGAAGACGCCGACTGGCAGGCGCGCGAAGCGGGCGTCGCGCCGCCGGCGGCCAGCGCCGACGACACCGCCGACGCAGCACCGGACACAGCCGCCGCGTCCAAGCCGCCGATGCTGATCTTCGAAATCGCCGACGCCGACGGCCGGCGCGTGCGCCGCTTCGAGCGGCCGGCGGTGCGCGGCCTGCAGCGCATCGCGTGGGACCTGACCCGCGACGCCTTCCCGGTGCCGGGCAATCGCCCGCCCGGCGCGTTCGAGCCGTCGGGCGGCCCGCAGGTGCCGCCGGGTACGTACACCGTGCACGTCACGCTCGGCGACGCGTCGCAGTCGGGCACGTTCATCGTGCGCGCCGATCCGCGCGTCGATCTGCCTCCGTCGACCCATCAGGCGCGCTATGACGCCGCGGTGCGCGCGCAGGCCCACCAGGGACGTCTCGCGGTCGCGCTCGATCGCATCCAGACCCTGCGCGGCGATCTCGGTCGCCTCGACGCCGCGCGCACGCGCGACGAATCGGGCGTGCTGGCGCGGCTTCGCACCGCGATGACGCCGCCGGCGGTCGAGGACGACGACGCGTCGGCCCCGTCCGCCGACAACACCGCTGCCAACGACACCGCGGGCGCGGACGCATCCGCCGACCCGGACGCCGCGAAAGACGACACAGCGCTCGCCAACGCGATCGCTGCTCTGCGCGAGCAGCTCGACGCGCTCGAGGACGATCTGTGGCAGCGCCCGGATCTCAAGGGCCTGGTGGCCGACGTCGACGCGATGTCGACCGTCAACGTCGCGGGCTGGTTCGTCGGCTCGAGCTGGGACGCGCCGAGTCCGAACCAGCTGGCCTATCTCGATCGCGCCGCGCGCACGGTCGACGCGCTGCTCGCGCGGCTCGACGCACTGGTCGCCGACGGCGTCACGGCGCTGCGCGACCAGCTCGATCCGGCGCTGCAGCCGCATCTGCCGACCTACGATCCTCTCGTTCCCCTGCTCGATTTGACGACCCTCTCGGAGACCGACCGATGACCGCACCGTTCGAAGCCGGCCAGCCTTTTCCGGCGCTTCAGCTCCCCGACGAACACGAAAACGTCCGCTCGCTCGACGACCTCGCCGGCAACAATGGCCTGATCCTCTTCGTGTATCCCAAGGACAACACGCCCGGCTGCACGGTTGAGGCCAAAGACTTCCGCGACCGTCTCGGCGACTTCCACGCGCTCGGCTATACGGTTGCCGGCCTGTCGAAGGATGGCGCCAAAAGCCACTGCCGGTTCATCGACAAGCACGAACTCACCTTCCCGCTCCTGACCGACAAGAGCGGTGACTACCTCGAGTCGATCGGCGCGTTCGGCGAAAAGAAACTCTACGGCAAGACCTCGCTCGGCATCATTCGCAGCACCTACGTGATCGGCGCCGACGGCGCCGTGCAGCACGTCTTTCGCAACGTGCGGGCGAAGGGGCACGCGGAGCGGGTGCTGAAGAAGCTGTCGTAGCGCGTCAGCCGTCGCCGCCGAGCGCGCGCATCAGCGTCTGGAGCGCGGCGCGCGCGGCCTCGCGATCGCCGGCGGCGAGTGCGGCGTCGATTTCCGACCATTCGTCGAGCGCTGTGACGAGGTCAGGCATCGCGTCGCGCAGCTTCTCAGTGGCTTCCGCGTCGCCCGTAAGCAGCGTTAAGCGCAGGGCCTGCAACCAGCGGCCCTGCTGATAGCGCTGCACTTCGGGCTTTGTGCTGTCACCCAGGCTGATCGCAAAGCGCCGCGCAGCGTCACGCAGCGCATCTTGATCACGTGCGCGCACGGCGCCGTATGTGAAGCCGCTGGGATCACTGCTGGCCATGGCGTCGAGCTGCTTTGCCAGCTTCTGTGCGCGAAAATCATCACCCGCGGCGTGCGCAACCTGCCAATTGGTTGTGCGTGCACCAATGCGAAACGTCAATTCGGATGCTGCCAAATCCGCCGGCCAGTCCTGTTCCACAGCGCGATCATTACGACTGCTGCCGGCCAGCGTGATCGACCAAGCCGGCGGCACATCCAGCGCCGACGCCTTTGCGATCGCCTGCGCGTTCAGCACGGCAGCAGGATCATCGTTGGGCTGTGTCGCAGGCCAAACGCCAGCGAGAAGACCGACGCAGACCAGCACCACGGCCGCTGCAGCCAGCCACGGTAGCCACGCCGTCTGCAGGCGGCGCGCAGGCGCTGCTGCCACTTCGTCACGCGCAGTATCCTCCGCCAGCACGAAGTCGCTCGTGGCGATGAAGGTCTCATAGTAGTCACTGTCATCGGCGAGGCGTGCCTCGACCGAGCGTCGTCGCGCGTCATCGAGCCGTCCGTCGACATAGGCCGCCAGGTCTTCCCAGTCGGGAAGGTGCTCAGCGGCGCCAGGCGATGTGGTGTCGGGGTTCGTCATGAGATCAGGGTGCAGCGTTTTGGTTGGCCGATGGCGCGCGCGTAGCGTCGCTGCTGAGCGAAGACTCCCATTCGCCTTCACGCCATCCCAGAATTTCGCGGATGTCGTCCCACGTCAATCCTTCATGCTCCAGCCGTGTCCGCAGCGCGCGCAGGCAGCGATCGCGGCGACGGTAGAGCGGACGCTGTTCGACACGCAGCAGACGGCTCACCTCAGCCATCGTCTTGCCGTCACCAAAGTGCAGCTTGAGGATCAAACGGTCTTGCGGCTCGAACGCTGCCATCGCCGCGTCGAGTGTCGCTGACACGTGCGCCACGGTCGCTGCGCGATCGGCGTCCTCGAGTCGCTGCGTTGGATCCGCCATGCCATCCGACGGCGCGGGCAGCATCTCGAGCACGCCGTCGTCCGACGCCATACGGGGGCGCTTCATGCGTATCGGCAGCTGCGCCGCGAGCGCGCGCAGGTCGGCAGGCGTCTGCTCCACGTCATAGTGCATGCGCGCCATGCTGATGGCCATGTCGAGCGAATGCTCGTCGCGCACCAGCAGCTGTTCGAGCAGCACAGCGTCGGGACCGAGGCGCTTGGCCTTGGCTGAAGGCCGGAACTTACCCCAGAGATGGTTGCGATGGTCGCGGCAGCGATTGTGAATCACCGTGACCAGATAGGTCGAAAGTTTGGCGTCGCCACGATGCTTGCGCAGCACGGCGTAGTCGTCTTCGATCAGGTGCAGCTTGACGATCGAGACAAAATCCTCGACATCTTCGGGCGAAAAGCGAGCGCGCCGGCCAGCCGCGCGCGCAGCGCGCTCGATCTGCGGCAGCTGCGCGAGAAAGCGCTGCTCCATCGAATCGGTCGGCGTGGGCCGGCGCCGGCTGAGCAGCTTCGTGGCGCGATGAGAGAGGAAGGAAAGCATGGCGTTCGGATGCGCAGGGCTGCGAAAGTCGCTGCATTGTACAGACTTTCTTGCTTGGTACAGTGCTGAAGTTCCGTCGTACTGCATCGCGTAACCGATGGTCTTTGCTCATTCCCGGGGAGATGTACCGATGTTCGTCTGGGCACCGTGCCAGCGATGAACGCGCGCTGGCTGACCTTGATGCTGCTGATTGGCAGCGCAACGCTGGGCTGTGCGCCTGCACCACCGAGTCCATCCTCGACCCGTTGGACGGACCGGGTGCGCGAAATTGCCGACGCGCAGCGTCCGTATCCGCTACGTCTTACAGGCTTCGACGCATACATCGACTGCGCCGACGATCCATTTGCGCAACCCGACGCGCCTGCGCAAGCGCGCGAAGAACCGCGCGATCCAATCGCCCAGCTCGACGCGCTGGCGCGCCCATGCAGGGGCGACACGGCCACAGATCGTGCGACAGCGCGCGACGACGACGCACTCGCCGCACTCAAGGGCGCCTTGCGCGACGCCGAATCCGCCGATGCATGGCACGCCCGCGGTCTTCTTCATCTGGTCTTCGAGCACGACAGCGACCGCGGACCGGACCGCGACGCAATTGCGCATGCGCTCGATGCGCTGCGCGCAGCCTATGAGCGCCCGATCGCCGACAATGCAGCCCGCGGCAGCCTGCTCAACGATCTCGGCGTGGCGCACACGCTGCGTGCCGCACAGGGCCACGCCGCCGATTTATTCGAAGCACTCATACGCTTCGACGAAGCCGCCGCGCTGCGTCCCAACGACGACGCGATCCGCTTCAACCAGGCCCTGATCCTGCAGCTCCTCGCGCTCGAGGACGACGCACGTGCGGCGTGGCGCGCAGCGCAAAGGCTGGCATCTCCAGCGTGGCGCGCCGAGATCGATGCGCGCCTCGCCGCTTCGCTGATCCCATCGGCCACACCACTCTTTCTCAAAGTGCGCGCATGGTCGGACGGAAGGTCGATCGCCCCAACGCGGCAAGACGCTGCGCACTGGGCGATCCGCGCACCGGTTCCCGTGCTGCGTCACGTACTGTTGCTGCGCCTGGTCGGCGGCACCGGCGAAGCGGACGTCGACCGCCTGCTCGACGCGCTTCAGGACAAAACCGGCGATCGGCTGGCGCGCGCGATCGACGATCATTGGCGCACCGTCCACGGCGCGAACGGCAGCGCGGCGCGCGCAATCGCGCTGCGGCGCGGCGTGCGCCGCTATCTCCAGGGTCATCGCGCCTATGCCGACGATCGGTTCGACGATGCCGCCCGCGCTTTCGCGCGGGCCGACGCGCACCTAGCGGTCGCGGACAGTCCGCTGCGGCTGTGGACGCAGATGGATCTTGCGATCGGCCGGTATCGGGCAGGCGGCGATCGCGCGCAGCTGGCGCAGCTCGATACCGCGTTGGAGACGATCGGCGCGTCAGCCCAAGCAGCAGGTGCACCCACCGTCGGTGTCTACACCCTGTGGATCCGCGGCTTCATCGCTGAACGCACAGACGATCTCGACGCGGCGCAACGGCACTACGCGGCCGCTGCCCGGCGCGCCAAGGGCGCTCGGTTGCACGATGTCACGGGCTGGCTGCACACCCTACAGCTCCGCATTCATGCAGAGCACCAGGAGTCTGACAAGGCCATGGGCCATCTACTCCCGGCCCTGCACCACCGCGCCTGGCACACAGAGCGTCGCCGCTGGGTTGCGCTGCCGCTCTCGGCCTTTCAAACCGTTCAGCAGCTCGCAGGCTCCGCGATTGCGCGCCGCTTCGAACAGCCTGCGCTGAGGGCCGCAGATCATCACGGAACACCGATTCTCCAGGTCGAAACGCGCGTGACCGCCGCCATGTTGATCGACGAGCCGCATCGATACGACGCGCAAACGCAGCTGATCCGCCAAGCGGAGAAAGCACTTCCTCGGATACCCGAACGCTGGCTGCGCAGTCGGGCCGCAAGCCTCTTGGCCCTGGCGCTTATTGGCCGCTCGACCAGCCTCGCTGCCCTGCGCGACGTCGACGACGCCATCGAACGCCTCGCCGCCTATGGCGACGCCCTCTTTCTCCCACCGCTGCGCATTCGGTACGCCCGTATTCTCTGGAATCAGAGAGAGCGCGACAAAGCAATCGACCAGCAAACCCGTGCCGCACGCGCCATCGAGCGATCCATCGAGGACATCGCGAGAAGCACCAGCGCGCAGGCGGCACAGCGCAGCGCGCGACGCGCATTCGGCCAGCTCATCGATATGCACGCACCGGCGGCGCACGTCCTCTCGTCCGGCAGCTGCACACAGCCGCTGCCGTCGACAGCCGCACAAAAGATCCTGGCACTCGATGCGCGCATGCGGCGACTGAACCCAGTGCGATCGCGCGCGCTGCCGCCGGGTGTCGTGCGCGTGCCGGTCCTCAAGCTGCCCCACCAGCTTCCGCACGGCACAGCGCTTCTCGTCTACCGTGTCGTACGCGACGACACGGCGCCCGTCGATCGCGTCTACATCGGGCATCTACAGCGCGATCGCACGCCCACGGTCCGCGTTTGCGTATTCGATCATGCGCGCTTCACACGTGCCGTAAAGCGTGTGCGCGACGCATCGGGCGAACGCGCATGGCTCGCCCAGCGGCTCATTGGCCCTCTCATCGACGATCTGGAAACCGCCGAGCACGTCGTCCTCGCGCTCGATGGACCGCTACACGCGCTGCCGTTCTCGATACTGTCGAGCGATCGAGACCAGCCTTTGGGTGCACGCTACGCTCTGACGCGTGTCCTCGAAACCGACGGTCTTCGTGAGCCAGTGGTTCGGCCACGCGACGGACTGTGGGATCGCGTCCTGGCCGTCAGCGCCCTCCAGGGTCCGACGACAGAAGTCGCCGAGAACCTGGCTGCGCGCGCCGAAGGGCACGACCGATATTCCGCGTCGGACGTCGAGTTGCTGGTTGGCAGCGAAGCGCATCCGCAGCGCGTCCGAGCGCATTTGCCCGATCGCACGCTCGTCCAACTCGGTGCCCACGCGGAAGCGGATCCACACAGCGGTCAGCCGGCTGCATTCTTCCTGCGCGCCGCTCCAGGCGATGACCCAACGAATAACCGGCTGACCGCCGTGACCATCGAGTCTTTGGACCTGCGTGCCACGCAGCTGGCCGTCCTGTTTGGCTGTGCAACGACCGGCCTGCACGTCGACACCTTCGACGTCGCGGGCCTCGTACGTCCGTTCTTGCACGCTGGCACGGCTGCCGCCCTGAGCACGCTGCGCGAAATCGAGGACCGACCGGGCGCTGCGGTGCTCGAAGCGTTCTATGAAGCGTTGGAGCGCACCGATGCACCGGCCTCAGCGCTCCAGGACGTCTGGAAAGCGTGCGCGCAGGGGGGCGCCGACTGTGCACACGACACGCTGAGCGATTTCGTTCTCTACGAAGGACGACCGAGGGTGGAAATCGAGTCGGTGAGTCCGTCGAAGCAAGAAGATTGAATGCGTCATCTGAACGACGTCTTCACCTTTGTATCGACCCGAGGACTCAATCATGCACCGAGTGGAAGTGACCTTTTGTGGCCTGTGCGCTTTCGTACGCAACAAGCAAAAGAAAGAAGAAAGCAGCAATGCCATTGTTGCACTGATCAATCAGCCATCAAATGACAACGACGGGCCGCACAAGCCTCAGATTCTCTTCAAGCGAGATCTCTTGGTCCCAAGTGACAATCCGATTCAAAAGCCGAACGTCGATTACGCTCCAGCAAGCGACAATCGCTACTCGGTCAATCTAGAAAATGAAACAGAGGTTCACCTAGCCCAGGAGATCGAAGCAAATCCTTTTGTCGACGCCACTGACGAACGATACGAGAGAGAAGATATCGCACTGATCGAAATGGCAGAGCTCATCAGAAGTGCACGCAGCACAGAGCGCGCTATACTTCAGCCTGACAAGGATAAAAAGCTGATCAGTAGCTTGATCCATCTTCGCTTTGGAGAATTACGCGTCAGTCAAGCATCCAAATGCGGGTTCTACAACTCTGTACAGAAAAGGAGTTCTGTCAGTGAAAGCGAGCTGTACAGAATCGCAACTAAAGTCACACTATACCTAACATTGGAACGTTTCGTTCAGATTGGCGAACAGAAAGTCATCCAATTCTTGATCAGCAAAAAGAACGACCAAGGCATCTTACAGAACCACGTGCTGAATTTGAAAACCAGCACCGACAAAGCAACAAGACTCGAAATCTCCAACCTATGTGACTACGACTCCAGTATGCCAGAGCCAGACGCTGCTTTCGACGTCAAACATTTCTATAAGCTCTCAAAGCGATCCGTAGAACCAAGCGAACAGCGAGTACCATTCCGACAAGACGATTGTTCGGAGAAAGAAGAAAGGGAAAGCGGAACTGAAGTATATGTTCGACCTGATCTCGCGTCCTGCCCGCCCGTCGGCATGTATCGCAAGTAATTTGTTCGGCCAGCCTGAAGCGTAAACACACGAACGCCCGCGAGGACCGTCCCCTCCCCGGGACAGCCCTCGCGGGCGTTCGTCGAAAACCGTGACGCGGAACCGCGTCGTGGCGACCCAGCGTTAGTTCAGGCCGACGCCCGCCAGGCCGGCCAGATCGCCGACCGAGATGTTGCGACCGAGGACCGCGTCGATGGCCAGGTCGACCGCCGGCGTGTCGGCGATGACGCCCTGCTCCTGCAGCGATTCGGTGAACGAGTCGACCACGCCGGCAATGTTGCCCGAGGCGAGATCGCCGACCAGACCCGGCTGACCGAGCGGACCCAGGTCGATGCCGAACGCCTCGGCGACGTCGAGGGCCTCGACCGCCGCCGCGGGGAAACCGCCCATCACGCCGGCCGCAAGGGTGTCGGCGACCTCGTTGGCGATCGTGCCGACGCGGTCGCCGAACACGGCACCCACCGCGGCGCCGAACACGTCGCCGACCATGTCGGCCGGGTTCATGCCGCTGAACGCGTCGACCACGTTGCCGAACGCATCGACCGCGCTGCCGAAGGCGTCTGTGAAACCATCGAAATCGTGTGAGCCGAGCGCGCCGATCGCATCGCCGAAGGCGCCGAAGCCGTCGGCCATCGCGTCCGTGAAGCCGTCGACCGCGCCGCCGAAGGCATCGCCCATCGCGTCGACAGCGCCGCCAAAGGCGTCGCCCATCGCGTCGACGGCACCACCGATCGCGTCGCCTACGGCATCCGCCGCATCACCGATTCCACCGCCGAATCCACCCGCGTCACTCGCGCCGCTGCTGTCGGCACCACTCGCTCCGTCCATGAGCATTTCTCCTATTCAACCAAGCAAAAAATATTTTGGCGTCGAACGAGGCCGACCGACATCGCGCGGCGACGTCAGACCTCAGACTCCTGCTGTAGCGTGCCCTTCAGCTACAGCAAGATGCATACCAGCTTGGCGAACAGGTAACGAACCGCATAACGGTCGGTTTGCGCGCGTTGCTTCGGTGCAGCGCGCGGGAGGAGCGGGGCAATTTTCCCGCTTCTCGAAACAGATGGAGGTCAGTCCATCGGCGGCGTGACGTTGCGCGGCGGCGGCTTGGTGTCGGCGACGTGCGCATCGGGATCGAGGCTCGGCGCCTTGGGGGAATTGCCCTCGCGGATCTTCCACGCCGCCAGGATCGTGGTGATCACGGCCAGGAAGATCTCGTCGATGAACGGCAGCGGATCGATCAGCACCAGATCGAGCGCGAAGAGGACCGCGGCGATGGTCAGCAGCTGCGACACGGTGAAGCGCTTGAGCACGCCGCTCAGGAGGGCGCTCAGCGGACCCGACGAGGTCGAAGATGTTTGCTTCATAAGAACATTCTACGCGCGAGCCCCGCCCGCCATTCGACGGACGGGGCTCGATCGCGCATCGCTTGAAGGCGAAACGTCAGCGATCACCGCGCGCGGCCGGCGGTGCCCGCACCGGGAACGGCGGCATTTCCGGCGCCGTCGGCGGATTCGCCTCGAGCTTCTTCAGCACCTCCTCGATCGCCCGCTCGAGCTGCGGATCGCGACCGGCGATGATCTCCGACGGCAGCTGCTCGACCTCGATGTCCGGCGGCACGCCGACGTTCTCGATGCCGTAGCCTTCATCCTCCGTCCAGAAGGCGAAGTTCGGCGCCGAGACGTAGCCGCCGTCCATCAGCGTCGGGAAGCCGAGAATGCCGACCAGGCCGCCCCAGGTGCGCTTGCCGATCAGCGTGCCGAGCTCGAAGCGGCGGAACATCCACGGCAGCAGATCGCCGCCCGAACCCGCGTTCTCGTCGATCAGCATGACCTTCGGCCCGTGGATCGCGCCCACCGGCGACTCCATCGGTCCGCCGTAGCGCATCGTCCAATAGCTCACCGGCGGACGGCGCAGGATGTCGATGTAGTAGTCGGCGAACAGGCCGCCGCCGTTGTAGCGCTCGTCGACGATGATCGCGTCCTTGTGCGCCTGCGGGAAGAACAGGCGCTTGAAGAACGTGTGACCCCAGCCGGCGGTGTTGGGCACCCAGACGTAGGCCACGCGGCCGTCGGTGGCCTCTTCGACGCGCTCGAGATTGCCGCGCACCCAGTCGTGCGCGCGCAGCGAGAAGTCGCTCTGCATCGGCATGACCGTGACCGTGCGCGCGTCGCTTCCGTCGGCGTTGGGACCGACCTTCAGCTCGACCTGCAGGCCGACCGTGCCCTCGAAGTGGCGGTGGACGTTGTCGGACGCCGTCAGCTCGACGCCGTCGACGGCGAACAGGTAGTCGCCCGTCTCGACGCCCACGCCCGGCCCGGTGAGCGGCGCGCGCAGCTCGGGCGTCCAAGCGAGGCCCTGGTAGACCTTGGCGAAGCGGTAGCGGTCGTTCTCGATCGTGAAGTCGGCGCCGAGCAGGCCGCCCGGGATCGTCGTCGGCTCGTGGCGGTCGTCGCCGCCGAAGACGTTGTGATGGCCGACGCCGAGCTCGGAGCACATCCACTGGATCAGGCGGTTGAGATCGCGGCGGGTGGTCAGATGCGGCAGGAACGGTTCGTACTTCGCCCGCATCGCCGGCCAGTCGGCGCCGTGCATGCCGGGATCGTAGAAGTAGTCGCGGTTGATGCGCCACGCCTCGTGGAAGATCTGCGGCCACTCGGCGCGCGGCTCGACGCGGATGCGCGCGCGCGCCAGCGTGCCGACCTGGCCGCTGCTGCCGCCCGGCGCGCTCTGCACGCCGACGATGCGCAGGCTGTTGCTCATCGTGACGACCACCAGCTTCTCGGCCTTGGGCCCGACGTCGAAGGCGCGCACGCCCTCGATCCAGGTCTTTTCCTCGCGATCCTCGAGCGAGTAGCGCACCAGCGACGGCATGCCGACCAGCTGGCTGAAGCCGGCCATCTCGTCGCTGCGCAGGTAGAACACCGTGCCCGCCGGCCCGGCGATCACGGAGCCGATGCCGCCCGCCTCGACCGGCAGCTCGACGATGCGGTCCTGAATGCCGTCGAGATCGATGCGGGTCGCATCGTCGTCGGCCTCCTCGCCTTCGTCGTCGCCCTCGTCGTCGGCGTCGTCCTCGTCCTTCTTCGCGTCATCGCCGTCTTCGGCGTCGTCCTTCTTGGCCTCGACCGCGACCTCGTCGCTCTCGGGCGCAAGCGGCGACGGCGTGTCGCTGGCGAGGGCGACGGCGTAGAGCCGCAGCGACGCCTCGAAGTCGGCGGTCGACTGGGCGAACCAGGCGCGCAGCGGACCGATGTCGATCGACGCGGTCAGGTAGAGGTATTTGCCGCCGCGGTCGAAGGCCGGCTGGCCGGCGTCGGAGAGGCCGTCGGTGATCGCGGTCGCTTCGCCGGTGGCGCGCTCGTAGAGGAAGACGGTCTGGACGTAGGTCTGGCTGTTGCGCACGTAGGCCAGCCAGCGGCTGTCGGGCGACCAGGCGTACTCGACCGTCTGCGCCGGACCGTAGTACGGCTGCGCCATGACCTTCGTCACCTCGCCGCTGTCGACGTCGAGCACGTAGAGGCCGAGGCCGTTGTCGACGTAGGCGATCGCCTCGCCGTCGGGCGACCACGACAGATCGGTGTAGAAGCCGTTGCCCTCGAGCGGCAGCGCGCGGGATTCATCGCGGCCGTCCTGGGGCGTCAGATGCAGCTGATACTCGCCGCTGGCGTCGGAAATGTAGGCGATCGTCGCGCCGTCGGGCGACCAAACCGGCTCGCGCTCGTGCACGCCGGTGGTTTCGGTCAGGTTGCGCGGATCGCCCTTCTCCGCCGGCAGGGTGAGGATCTCACCGCGGCTCTCGATCACCACGCGCTTGCCGCCAGGCGCGACCGACGCGCTGCGCAGCTGATCGGAGGCATCGGCGAAGTACGGCCGCGTCTCGACCAGATCAGCCGCGACGCCGACGCGCAGCGGGTTCGCTTCGCCGCGCGCCGGATCGAAACGATGCAGGCGGCCGGCCTGCTCGAAGATGATCTGGCCGTCGCCGTTCGACGCGCTGAGGATCGGGAACTGATCGTAGTCGGTCAGCTGGGTCACGCTGCGGCTGCCGACGTCGTAGGCGAAGAGGTTGAACTCACCCGCGCGGTCGGACAGGAAGTAGACCTGGTCGCCGATCCACATCGGATCGCCGTCGTTGCAGCGGCCCTCGGGCTGCGGGATCTGGACGACCTCGTGGCTGGCGACGTCGTAAAGCCAGATGCGGGTCGTGGTGCCGCCGCGGTAGCCCTTCCACTGCTGGTAGGCCGGCCGGCCGGGCACGTACGCGATGAAGCGGCCGTCGGGGCTGTAGCTGGCGTCGAAGACGGTCGGCACCGGCAGCTTGCGCGGGAAGCCGCCGTCGAGCGGCACGGTGAAGAGCTGCGGACGGCCGAAGATCGGCGCCTGGCGCCCTGAGGCGAAGAGCACGTCACCCTCGGGCGAGAAGCCCATGACGACGTCGCTGCCGCCGTGCCAGGTCAGCCGGGTCGGCACCCCGCCGGTGACCGACACCGCGTAGACGTCGGTGTTGCCATCGTACTGCGCTGAGAACGCGATGTGCCGGCCGTCGGCCGAGAAGCGCGGCGAGCGCTCGTCGCCGATGTCGCTGGTCAGGCGGCGCGCGTTGCTGCCGTCGCGGTCGGCGATCCAGAGATCGTCGGCGTAGCGAAACGCGATGTGCGACGCGCTGATCGCCGGGTCTTCGAGCATCAGGGTGTCGGTCGTGTCGACCGCGGCGGCGGCGCCGGCGCTGGCGAGCAGAAGGGTCGCGAGCAGCGCAGCAGCGCGAAGGGCAAAACGTCTCATCAGGTCTCCTCGAAAAAGGTCGATCGGGCGATCGGGGGGCGGGCCGGCCGCGTGCGGGCGCGGGCGCAGATGCGGTGGGGCTTCGATGATCTTTACGCAGCCGACGACGACGGGTTTGCCGAGGACGGCCGAACGGGCCGACGACGGGACCGGCGGCCACTGCGCAGGGACGAAGCGCCCCGTCGGCACCCGCGATACGCTATCGCAATCATGCGCGCATCTTCGAACCCGCCGGCCGCCTCGACGTCCGACGCCGCGCCGCCGCCACGCCGGGCCAACCATCTGCTGTGGTTCGGCCCGCTGATGAGCATCGTCGGCGTGCTGTCGTACTACCTGATCTTTTCGCAATTCCCGGCCACGCGCGACGTGCCGTGGGTCAATCTGCCGCTGGTGATCGGCGGCGCGATGCTGTCGTTCCTCGCCCTGTGGCGGGCCCGCCGCCAGCCGGAGCGCTACCGCGGACGCTGGGTGGGCGGCGTGAGCGTCATCCTCTCGAGCTTCCTGCTGGTGACGTTCGTGCAGGCCAATTTCGTCGGCGCCGCGCAGCTGCCAGCGCCGCCTGCGTGGCAGGACGCGGCCGCGCCGACCTTCGCCCTGCCGGCTCACACCGGCGAAACCCTGGCGCTGGAGGCGCTGCGCGGCGAGATCGTCCTGCTGGTCTTCTACCGCGGCGCCTGGTGTCCGTTCTGCATCTCCGAGCTCAGCGGCCTGCAGAAGCAGATCGACGAGTTTCGCGATCTCAACGTCGTGATTCTCGCCATCAGCAGCGACCCGCTCGAGAACAGCGTGAAGCTCGCCGACAGCCTCGGCCTGCCCGCCGACGTCGACGCGCCGCTCCGGCTGCTCGCCGACCCGGACCTGGCCGTGATCGACGCGTTCCAGCTGCGCCACGAGGCGCGCGGCATGGATCGCCCGATCACCCGGCCGGCGCTGCTGCTCCTCGACCGCGAGGGCGTCGTCCGCTGGGAGTACTACGCCGCCAACTACCGCGTGCGCGCGCGGCCGTCGACCATCCTCGCCGAGGCGCGCGCGCTGCGCTGAGCCGGCATCGACGCATCTGCTAGGCTGCACACTCACGCCCTGCGCGACGCCGTCCGACGCTCGCGCGCCCATCCGACGCTTCGACCCAGCCCACGTACGAGACCATGACCGAGCTGCCTTCGGCGGTGGCGCGCCGCCGCACCTTTGCGATCATTTCCCATCCCGACGCGGGCAAGACCACGCTGACGGAAAAGCTGCTGCTTTACGGCGGCGCCATCCAGCTCGCCGGCGCGGTCAAAGCGCGCGGCGAGGCTCGACGCGCGCGCTCCGACTGGATGAAGGTCGAGCGCGAGCGCGGCATCTCCGTCACCGCCTCGGTGATGACCTTCGACTACGGCGGCTGCACGTTCAACCTGCTCGACACGCCAGGCCATGAAGACTTCTCCGAGGACACCTACCGCACGCTGACCGCGGTCGACTCGGCGGTGATGGTGCTCGACGCCGCCAAGGGCATCGAGGCGCAGACGCGCAAGCTCTTCGAGGTCTGTCGGCTGCGCGACATCCCGATCACGACTTTCATCAACAAGCTCGACCGCGAGGGCCAGGATCCGTTCGCGCTGCTCGACGAGATCGAGCAGAACCTGCAGCTGATGGTCAGCCCGGCGGCGTGGCCGATCGGCATGGGCAAGCGCTTTCGCGGCTGCTACGACGTCTTCCACGATCGCCTGCTGCTGCAGGCCGCGGGCGAGAAGCGCGGCAGCCGGCGCGACGGCGCGATCGAGCTCGCCGGACTCGACAGCGACGAGGCCGCGGCGCATCTCGACGCCGATCTGCGCGCGCAGGTCGCCGACGAGGTCGAGATGGCGCGCGGCCTGTGCAGCGAATTCGATCTCGAGAGCTTCCGCGACGGCGATCTGACGCCGGTGTATTTCGGCTCGGCGCGAGCGCCACCAGGCCGTCGAGCAGGCCCTGGACGCCCGTGTTGCTCAGCG
>JBCCOR010000012.1:0-19696 GCA_039025295.1 Acidobacteriota bacterium | reverse complement strand
GGGCGAGCGTGTCGACCTCGAGCGCGTGCGCGACGGTCTCGTGCAGCAGCACCGCGGTGGCGGCGGGCGCGAGCACGATCGGCCGGTTGCTGCCGGCCTGCGGCGGCAGGGCATCGCGCGCCGCGTGGGCGACGGCGATCGCCTGCGCCGCGCGCTCGGCGGCGTCGTCGTCGAGCTGCGGCGTGAGCAGCCCCCAGTCGCCCGCGCGCCACGGCAGCTGCACGCGCAGCGCGTAGAAGTGTTCACGCGCGAGCGCGCCGGCGAGCTGCGGTCCGACGACCTTCACCCAGCGTCGATGCCGCTGGACGGTCAGGCGATGTCCGACGCGCACGCCGCGGGTGCGCAGGGCACGGCGCACGAGCCCGGGAAAGGCGAGCACCTCCTCGGCGTCGGCGGCGTCGCGCCAGGGCAGCATGCGCAGCTCGGGTCGGCGGTAGGGCGTTTGGGGCGTGGCGCGCACGACGCGGCGCAGCGCCTGGTGGAACGTCTCGGTGTCGATGCGATCGCGGCTGGCGATCCAGGTCTCGTTATCGCGCACGAGCCGCACGGCGAGCCCCATCTCGCGCCATACGCGCAGCCCGGGCGTCTCGTCCTCGGGCGGCAGCTCGACGATCTCCTTGCGTTCGAGGTAGACGTCGGCCTGATCGGTCGGGCGATCAGCGACGTGGTCGAGGGCGCGGGCGATGCCGGCGGTGTCGATGTGGGCGAAGGGCACGAGGCAGTGGGGACCGTGGTCGTTGGCGAGGGCGCGATGGCGCGGGTCGGCGTAGTCTATCCGTGGTTGTTGCCGCCGCGGAATTCATCGTGCGGCTTGGGAGCCTGGGAATGAATCCCGGGGTTTTCACCCCGGGAAACCCCGCGCGCCGCGCTCACGCCTCGAGCAGCATCTCCACCGACGACACCTCGAACAACCGCGCCGCCAGCCGATCGAGCGCATCCGGATCCTCGATCGCGTCGAGGCGCGCACGCGCAGCGTCATCCATCGTCCCGAAGCGCTGCTCGATCATGCGAACCAACATGGCTTTCCGTCCTTCCTGGACGCCGAGCTGTCGCCCTTCCTGAACGCCGAGCTGCGGTCCTTCTTGGACGCCGAGCTGGTGGCCTGCCTGCTGGCCTTCCTCGAAGACTTGCTCATAGGTGCGTGGAATCATGTCGCGGATCTCCTCGGGCTGTTGCTCGATCTGTTCAGCGTATCGCTCGGCTTCTGCGCCGTGCAACGCCGGATAGCTGTCGACGGTTTGGGTGAGTAGGTAGCGCTGCTCGGTGGTCAGCGATTGGGCAGCGTTGGCGGCGGCGATGCGGCGCAGGGCGGCGCAGGGCGGCGCAGGGCGGCGCAGGGCGGCGAGCTTCTGCGCGACGCGGTCGCCGGCGTTGCGGCGCATCAGGGGTGAGAGCGCCCACGCCAGCGGACGATCGCGGGCGAGGTAGTCGGCCGGATCGCAGCGGGCGAGGCAAAAGGCCAGGTAGTGCGCCTCGAGGAAGACGAACGCGCCGTTGTGTTCGACGCCCGTGCGCAGCTTGAGATCGGTCTTCCCACCCGCGAGGAAGACCACGAGCGGGAAGACGGGACGCGCGTATTGGCTGGCGATCTGGCAGGCATAGCGAACCATGCGTGCGTCCATCGCGCTGCGGAAGCGCGACTCGATCTCGACGTGGACGAGGGTCAAGTGCTCGCTCGACGCGGGATCGTCGTCGTCGGTGTCCGTCGGCGGATCGCGCAGCGGCGCACGGACGAGCAGATCGACCTCAGACGCATGGGGCAGGCCGAGACCGGCGGCGAGCTGGAGTTTCTCGAACGTCAGCTCGCTGAAGTCGAGGGTCGCCGCCATCGCCGGATCGACCAGATGGACGAGGTCGGCGATGAAGACGCGGAAGCACGAACCCGCGCAAGACATCCGCAGGCGGTTCCGGTGCGGGGTGGGGATGGGCCGCCGAGAGGCGGTCTGTCGGAGACGCGCAGCGTCGGAGACGTGTAGCCCGGGCATTCATGCCCGGGAAACCGTACGGCAGGCGAGATCCGCAGGCGGAGAGCAAAGAAGCGAGACCTGCGCAGCCGCCCCGCGCGTCAGGAGCGATCTCGTCAGGCGAGATGCCGCCGCAGCCACCGCTGCGTGTGATTCATCGCGTGAATCAGCGCCGGCGTCGGACACGCAAAAGGATGCTTCGCCTCGAACGTATGCCCGCTGCCCGCGATCACCTCCAGCGCCGCCGCCGCCGCCGCGTCGTCGCCGTCGCCGTCGCCGTCGCCCGAAGCCGCCGCATACAGCCGATGCGCCTCGTCGACCGGCACCGTCGCATCCTCGCTGCCGTGGACGATCAGCCACGGCGCCGTGCGCCGCGCGGCCGCGGCGTCGAGATCGAGCGCCTCGGCCTCGTTCTCGATCTCGTCGAGCAGATTCAAACCGAGAAACGTCGTCTGCCCGGTGCGCCCGTTCTGCACCGGCAGCTGCCCATCCTCGCGCCAGCGATCGCGCACCGCCTCGGGAAAACGCTGAAACGTCCCGACGGCGTTCCACGTGACGAGCGCGCGCAGCGCGTCGCGGCCGGCGTCGGACGCCGCCGCCAACACCGCCGTGCCGCCGCCGCGGCTGTGGCCGACGAGGCCGATGCGCGCGGCGTCCGTGCGATTGGCGAGCGGCAAAGCGCTCGCGCGCAGGCGATCGAGCATCGCCAAAATCTCGTCGCGCTCGCGCAAAAAAGTCGTGTCGCGAAAGGCGTCGAGATCGGTGACCAACGCATCGCCCGGACGCATGCCGCTGCCCGGGAAGTTGAAGCGCACGGCGACGAAGCCGCGCTCGGCGAGCAGATCGGCCAGCGCGGGGAAAAAGCCCCAGTCCATGAAGCCCTTGAAGCCGTGGGCGATGAGCACCGCCGCGCGACGGCCGTCGTAGCGCGGCGGCGGCGCGTGAACGACGCCGTCGATCGGGGCGACAAGGCCGTCGCCGGCGTCGAGGTGAAACGCGTGGCGCTCGATCGTCATGCTGCCGGCTCCAGCGGCGGACGGCCGTCGAGGACGGCGCGCGCGGCTTCCTCGCCGCTGATGAACGCCTCGTCGGTCCAGTGATAGCCCCACAGGCCGTAGCGGCCGACCGGATGGACGTCGATCGCGCGCAAATAATCGTGCACCGTCGCCAGCGCCTGCGGCCGATCGAGATCGAAGATCACGTTGGCGTAGGGCACGAGCCGCGCCTCGACCATGCGCGGCTCCTCGCCCTCGCGCAGGTAGCCGCAGCGGCGCAGATCGCGCAGCACGGGCTCGATGCAGTCCTCGGGCGCGACCAGCAGCGGCTTGTATTTGTCGGAGAAGTAGCACTCGATCTGGATCGAGCTGCAGCCCGCCGGCACGTTGTTCGGCGCCAGCATGTGGGGGAAGCTGGCGCGGGTGAAGAAGAGATCGGGATCGTAGTAGTACGTCCAGTGCGCGGCGGAGATGTCTTCGCGGTCGAGGCCGACGTTGATCACGACGCACGTGGTGCACGCCAGCTGGTAGGCGGCCTCGCGCACAGCGTCGGGCGCGCTCGGCAGGCAGCGGACGAGGACCGGCAGCGGCAGCGACGAGATCAGCGCGCCGTAGGGCACCTCGCCGCCGTGGGCGAAGCGGATCCGACGCGCGCCCGGGTCGATCCGCGTCACCTCGTGCTCGAGCTGGATATCCGACGCCGCGATGAACGGCTTGAGATAGGTCTCGAAGCCGCCGCGGGACGGATAGCGGAAGTGCGTGACGTAGTGGACGTCGGGCGAGTCGGGGCTGAGCGCGCCGCGCAGCACCTCCTCGAGATCGGGCCGGTAGAGCCGCGGACCGAGCCAGTCGGTGGTCATGTTGTCGGCCGTGGTGGTGTGGTACTTCAGGCCGTAGACCTCAGGGAAGGTCTCGGCGAAGGTGCGGCCGAAGGCGGCGTGCAGCCAGTCGCGGTAGTGACGGATCGACGACGGATCGGGCTCGTGCTGGCGCGACTCGATGAAGTCTTTGAGCACGGTGACGAGCAGCTCGCTCGGCAGGCCGTGCAGGTTGACCTGGGCCGGATGCTTGATCCAGTGGCCGCGCCAGAGGTTGTTGACCCGCGTCTGGATCGTCTCGTACTGCCCGTCGACGGCGTCGGCAAAGATCTTCTGGATGCGCTCGTTCTTGGTGAACGAGATGTGCGGCCCGTCGTCGAAGTAGAAGCCGTCGGTCTCGAAGGTGGCGGTGTGGCCGCCGGCGTAGGGCTTGGCCTCGTAGATGACGGCGTCGGCGCCGCTGGCGCGCAATTCGTGGGCGGCGGCGAGGCCGGCGATGCCGGCGCCGAGGATGGTGATGGGCGCGGTGGGGTCGTGGGCCATGCGGATCTCCGGGCGGCGTGCGTGGGGACGGCGGATCGCCGCGAACCTATCAGCGGGTCGCGGCGGCGCGCGAGCGGTCGAGCCGGGCGAGGCAATCGGCGACGCCCGCGTCGATCGCGAAGCGCGGCCGCCAGTCGGGCAGGGCGGCGCGCAGGCGGGTGAGGTCGGCGACGATGCGCGGCGGCTCGTCGGGCGGCGCTTGGCGCGCACCGAGGGCGATCGCGTCGGGGCGCCCGGCGGCGCGCGCCGCGGCCTCGACCACCTCGCGCACGGTGGTCGCGCGGCCGGTGCCGACGTTGAACGCGCCCGTGTCGGCCGCCAGCAGCAGCCGGGCGTGGACGTCGGCCGCGTCGGCGACGTGGATGTAGTCGCGGATCTGGCGCCCGTGCGTGGTCTCGGCGACGCCGCCGTCGCGCAGGGTGCGCAAGACCGACGCGATCAATTTGCCGGCGGGCTCGTCGGGGCCGTAGAGGAAGAACGGCCGGGTCCAGGCGAGCGAGAGGTTCGAGACCTCGGTGTACGCCCGCGCGAGCTCGCCGAGGGTTTTCTTGGCGACGCCGTAGAAGGTGTGTGGGCGCAGCGGGGTTGCGTCCTCGCGGCAGTCGCCGTCGTGGAGCGACGGATCGCTGACGTCGTATTCGACGCAGGTGCCGATGAGCACGACGCGCCGGCGGCCGCCGTGCACGTCGGCGAGCGGCGACGTGTCGCGCGCGGGCGCGGGCAGGGCGTCGCAGGCGCGCAGCAGGCCGAGGGTGGCCTCGACCCAGCGCAGGTTGGTTTTGTCGTGGTAGAAGCGACCGCCCGGGGCGAGATGCCACGCGCAGTGAACGACGGCGTCGGGCCGCAGATGGTCGACGAGGGCGCGGGCGGCGCGCGGATCGAGCAGGTCGAGGGCGTGCCAGCGCACGTGGGGATCGTCGCCCGCGGCGCGCGCGCGCGGATCGTCGGCGCGGCGCGTTACGGCCTCGACGGCGAAGCCGAGGGCGCGCAGGGCGGCGAGGGTCGGACGCCCGAGAAAGCCGGTCGCGCCGGTCAGCAGCACGCGGCCGCGCAGGCTCACCACACCTTCCACGGCGGATCCCCGCTCTCCCACAGGCCCTGCAGCACCCGCTTGTCGCGCAGCGTGTCCATGCTCTGCCAGAAGCCGCGATGCTTGTACGCCAGCACCTCGCCGGCGGCCACCAGGCGGCGCAGCGGCTCGTGCTCCCAGTGGACCGCGTCGCCGTCGATGGCGTCGATCGCCGACGGCGAGATCACGAAGAACCCGCCGTTGATCCAGCCGCCGCGGCCCGCCGGCTTTTCCTGGAAAGCCGTGATGCGGTCGCCGTCGAAGTCGAGGACGCCGTATTTCGACGGCGGCTGGATGGCGGTCATCGTCACCGCGCGGCCGTGCTGGCGATGGAAGTCGATCGTCGCGCGCACGTCGACGTCGGAGACACCGTCGCCGTAGGTGAAGCAGAACGGCTCGTCGTCACCCAGCTGATCGCGCACCCGGCGCAGGCGACCGCCCGTGCCCGTCTCGGCGCCGGTGTCGATCAGGGTCACCCGCCACGACTCGGCCGGATGCGAGTGCACCTCGAGCTGGTTGCGGGCGAGATCGACCGTGATGTCGGCGTTGTGGAGCACGTAGTTGGCGAAGTACTCCTTGATCATGTAGCCCTTGTAGCCGCAGCAGATCACGAAGTCCTCGATGCCATGGGCGGCATAGAGCTTCAGGATGTGCCACAGGATCGGACGGCCGCCGATCTCGACCATCGGCTTCGGACGGGTGGCGGTCTCTTCGGCCAGGCGCGTGCCCATGCCGCCGGCCAAAATCACTGCTTTCATGACGCGTGACTCCGTGAACGATGCGGGGGAGAAAAGAGCGCGGAGCGGGTTCCGACGTGCTGCTGGCGAGGTCGCGAGCGTAGCACGCGCTGACCCGGCCACACCCTGGTGTAGCCTTGACGGATGGAAGTCCTGTCACCTGCCGCGTCACCGCACGCGTCCGAAACCCTGCAGGCGTTCCGCGCCGTGCCGCGGACGGGCGTGATCTACGTCACCAACGAGGCGCGCAAGCGCGGCTTCGGCCCGGGCGCGACCGACTGGGTCAACCTCGGCCAGGGCCAGCCCGAGATCGGGCCGCTGCCCGGCGCGCCGCCGCGCCATTCCGCGATCACCATTGAGGACGACGACCACGAATACGCGCCGATCGGCGGCATCGCCGATCTGCGCGCCGCGGTCGCCGAGCTCTACAACCGGCTCTACCGCCGCGGCATGCCGTCGCAGTACACCGCCGAGAACGTCGCCATCTCCGGCGGCGGACGCGGCGCGCTGACCCGCGCCGTCGCCGCGCTCGGCTCGATCAACCTCGGCCATTTCCTGCCCGACTACACGGCCTACGAGGAGCTGCTCGACATCTTCCGGCTGGTGACGCCGATCCCGATCCTGCTCAGCCGCGAGCGCGCCTACCGCTTCACCGCGGAGGATCTGCAGCGCGAGATCCTCGGCCGCGGCCTGTCGGCGATCCTGCTGTCGAATCCCTGCAATCCGCTCGGCAAGCTGATCTCGGGCCAGGAGCTCGCCGACTGGGTCGCGACCGCGCGCCGGCTCGACTGCACGCTGATGCTCGACGAGTTCTACAGCCACTACATCTGGCAGGCCGCGGTCGGCGAGCCGGGCCCGACGGTGTCGGCCGCGCGCTACGTCGAGGACGTCGACGAGGATCCGGTCGTGCTGGTCGACGGCCTGACCAAGAACTGGCGCTATCCGGGCTGGCGCGTCACCTGGACGGTCGGCCCGAAGCGCGTGATCGAGGCCGTCACCAGCGCCGGCTCGTTCCTCGACGGCGGCGGCGCCAAGCCGATGCAGCGCGCCGCGGCCGCGCTCGTCAACGAGGAGCACGTCCTCGCCGAGTCGCAGGCGATCCGCGACGCGTTTCTGCCCAAGCGCCGGATCATGCTCGACGCGATCGAGCGCATGGGGCTGCGCGTCGAGCGCGCGCCCGAGGCGACGTTCTACGCCTTCGCCGCGCTCGACGGCCTGCCGCAGGCGCTCACCGACGGCATGGCCTTTTTCCGCGCCGCGCTCGACCACAAGGTGATCTGCGTGCCGGGCGTGTTCTTCGACGTCAACCCGGGCCATCGCCGCGCGCGCCGGCTGTCGCGCTTCCAGCAGTACGTGCGGCTGTCGTTCGGACCGCCGCAGGCGCAGATCGAGCAGGGCCTGGCGCGCCTGCAGACGATGATCGACGCCGCGCGCTGACGCGATCGCCCGGCGGGCGCACGATCAGGGCGCGAGATGGAGCAGGAGATGCCGCGTGCCGGGATGACGGCGGTGCTCCCACAGGTAGATGCCCTGCCAGGTGCCGAGGCCGAGGCGGCCGTCGACGAGCGGGATCGAGAGCGACGTCGCCGTCAGCGCGGCCTTGATGTGGGCCGGCATGTCGTCGGGCCCCTCGGCCGTGTGCGTGTAGAGCGGATCGTTCTCGGGCACGAGGCGGTTGAGCCAGCGCTCGAGATCGCGCCGCGCCGACGGATCGGCGTTTTCCTGGATCGTCAGGCTGGCCGAGGTGTGGCGCAGGAAGATCGTCGCCAGGCCGCCGTCGCGCAGGGCCGCGTCGAGCTGGGGACTGTGGGCGTCGCGACGCATCGCGCGACGGGCGTCGTCGATCGCGCGCGCGACGACGTCGGTGATCAGGTGCAGGCCCGGGCCGGGCGGCGCAACGGAAAAGGCGTACGTCGGCATCAGCCCCCCGCGTAGCCGAGCGCGCGCAGGGCGTCGCGCTGTTCTTGGGTCAGCGGCACCTTGCGCCGCAGCGGATCGAGCATGCGGCGCAAGCGCTCGCTGCGCGCCTCGTAGGCGTCGAGCAGTTCGCCGGCGCGCTGCAGCGCGGCCGGATCGGGCGCAGCCGGCGCGACGCCATCGTTCTCCGGGTTCTCGGCCGCTGCCAGCGGCACCAGCTCGAGGCCGAGCGGACGCCACGCGCCGCCGGTGTTGGGATTGCCCTGCGACCAGAACGCGTCGTCGAGGTCGGCGCGGTCGCGGCGGACGTAGACGCCGTCGACCACGACGCCGATCTGGTTGAGGCTGTCGACGAAGAGCGGACCGCGGCGGTCGTCGGCGTCGCGCGTGAGTGCCGCCGCCGGCGCGGCGGGATCGGTGAGCGGCAGCAGCGACGGCTGCTGGGCCGCCGCCAGCGCGGCGGCGCGGGCGTCGTCGTCGGCCGGCAGAACGCCCGCGGCGTCGAGCAGCGTGGCGAAGACGGCGAGGTTCGAGACCGGCCGCATCACCACCCGGCCCGCCGCGATCACGTCGGGTGCGTGCAGCACGAGCGGCACGGCGACCTGATCGAGCCCGACCGACTGGCTGTGGGCGAACCAGAAGCCGTCCTCGCCGAACGCCTCGCCGTGGTCGGCGGTGAGCGCGACGACGGCGTCGGCGCCGCGCGGATGGGCGCGCAGACCGGCGACGAAGCGCGCGAGCGCGCGGTCGACGAAGGCGATCTCGCGGTCGTAGCGGCGGCGGTAGTCGTCGACGGTGATGAGCGACTCGATGTATTGATAGCGCGGGATCGCGCCGTCGCCCGACTCGTCGAGGCCGCGTTCGAGCACGCGCGCGCCGTCGCCGTCGGGATCGGGCGTGCCGCGCGCCAGGTTGGCCGGCACCGGGCCGTCGTCGGGCGGCGTGTACGGCCCGTGCGGATCCTGGATGTGCAGCCAGAGGAAGAACGGCTGCGCGGCGTCCTCGTCGAGCCAGTCGAGGGCGAGATCGACCGCGCGGTCGGCGCGGCGCTCGCCCATCGGCCGGTTGCGCTCGCGTCCCTCGAGGGCGTCGTCGTAGTGCGCGAAGCCCTGGTCGAGCCCGAGCCGCTTCGACAGCACCGGATTGCTGACCACCGCGCCGGTGCGAAAACCGGCGTCGGCCAGATGCTCGGCGAGGGTGACCGTGCCAGCGTCGAGCGGATGGTGGCCATTCCACGGGCCAACCGTGTGAAAGCTCGGGTACAGCCCGGTCAGCATCGACGTGTGGCTCGGCGCGGTGGAGGAGGCGGGCGCGAACGCGTGCGCGAAGCGCGTGCCCTCGGCGGCGAAGCGGGTGAGGAAGGGATCGGTGCCGACGCCGTAGCCGTAGCTGCCGAGATGGTCGGCGCGCAGGGTGTCGATGGTGATCAGGACGACCGCGCGCGCGTCCGATGACGACGCGCCGCCGCGCGCGGGCGCATCGTCGCCGGCGCCGCAGCCGACGAGCAGCAGCGCGAGCAGCAGCGGCCACGCGATCCGCGGCGGGCGACGGATCGCACGAGGCGCGGGCGGGATGGGGCGGCGGCGGATGGACATCGGTCGGCGGTCGAGCTGTTCGAGAGGTTGGAGACGGTGACGGGTTCGCGGGCCGGCGGCCGCGGCGCGAGCGGACGGCGGTCGCGGCGCGCCCGGCAGCGGCGGCCCACGTTCAGGCCCTGTGCAGGCTAACACGCCGCGCGTCGGGGACTTTCTCACGCGGCGCGAGCCCGTTCATGCGGCTTTCACGTCGACTTCACAAGGCGTCCGTACGCTGCGATCAACGCGTCATCAGCACCCGTCCATTCCGTCGCGCAAGGACATTGACCCATGCCGAATTTGCTCGCGCTGACTTCGCATCAGGCCCGGACTTCGCTCGTCGCCTTCGACGCCGCGTGCTGCCTGTGGTGCATCCGGGTCGTGCCGCCGCGCGTCGTTCGCTTCATGCGCGTCATCAGCCGGATGGGCGACGGATGGATCTGGTACGCCCACGCGCTGCTGCTGCCGTTCGTCGTCGGCACCGCGGCCTGGCCGGTGATCGGCCAGCTGCTCGTGACCGCCGTGATCGCGCTGCCGCTCTACCGCCGAATGAAGCATCGCTTCGCCCGCGAGCGGCCCTACATCACGCATCGCGCGCACGGCCTGCTGCCGCACGAGTGGCCGATGGACCGCTACAGCTTTCCCTCGGGCCACACGCTCCACAGCTGGGCGTTCAGCGTCGTGCTGATCGCGGCCTTCCCGGTCACCGCCTGGTGGCTCGTGCCCTTCACGCTGCTGGTCGGTCCGTCGCGCGTCGTGCTCGGCCTGCATCATCCGACCGACATCGCCGCCGGCGCGCTGATCGGCGTCAGCTTGGCGAGCGTCGTCCTGCTGCTGATCTGAATCCTGCCGCGGACCCGCGCGGCGCCCGCGGCGTCGCACGCGGTCCGCAGCCCGCCGCCTCCGCCTCTCGCCGCTGCCGCCCTTCCCGCCCTCGTCCCCGACGCCTGCCGTGCATCTGCTCTATCTCTCCGACGTCTACCTGCCCCGCATCAACGGTGTCTCGACCTCGATCCAAAGCGCGCGCGCGGCCCTGCGCGCGCGGGATCATCAGGTCCATCTGATCGCGCCCGACTACGGCGCGCAGGACGCGCATCTGCGCGACGTCGCGGTCGACGCCGAGGTCGACGTGCTGCGCGTCGCGGGACGCCGCGTGCCGTTCGATCCCGAGGACCGACTGATGCCCGTGCGCCGGGTGTTCGATCTGCTGCCGGCGCTGGTGCACACGCCCTTCGACGCGCTGCACATCCACACGCCCTTCGTCGCCCACCGCGCCGGCGTGCGGCTGGCGGCGCTGCTCGGCCTGCCGACGGTCGCCACCTGCCACACGCACTTCGAGGATTATCTCGATCACTATCTGCCGTGGCTGCCGTCGCCGCTGCTGCGCGCGATCGCGCGCGGCTGGACCCGCCGCCAGGCGCGCGCGGTCGACGCCCTGATCGTGCCGTCGGCGAGCATGGCCGCGGTGCTGCGCGGCTACGGCATCGAGGACGATCTGCACGTCATCCCAACCGGCATCGACCTGACGCACTTCGCCACCGGCGACGGCGCGGCGTTCCGCCAGCAGCACGGCATCGACCCCGCGCGGCCGGTGATCGGCCACATCGGCCGGGTGGCGTTCGAGAAGAACATCGGCTTCTTGATCGAGATGGTCGACGCGCTGCGCCGGCGCGTGCCCGATGTCCTCTTCGTCATCGCCGGCGAAGGCCCGGCGCTGCCGGCGCTGCGGCGCCAGGTCGAGGCGGCGGGCCTCGGCGATCACGTCCGCTTCGTCGGCTATCTCGCCCGCGGCACCGCGCTGTGCGACGCCTACTGCGCCTTCGACGCGTTCGTCTTCGCGTCGCGCACCGAAACCCAGGGCCTGGTGCTGCTCGAGGCGATGGCGCTGGGCGTGCCGGTGGTCTCGACCGCCGTGCTCGGCACGCGCGACGTGCTCGACGGCAGCGCGGGCGCGATCGTGGTCGACGACGATCGCGCCGCCTACGTCGCGGCGCTGACGGCGCTTCTGGCCGATCCGGCGCGGCAGCGCCAGCTCGGCGACGGCGGACGCGCGCACGCTCGGCGCTGGTCGGTCGACGCGATGGCCGATCGCCTGGCGGGCCTCTACGGCAGCCTCGCTGAGGCCGTCCGCGCGACGAGCCGCGCCAGCGTCGCGGTCGGCGACACGGCCGCCGCCGCGGGCGGCGGTTCGCGCGCGGAGCACACCGAGCCGAAATCCGGCGCCGCGATCGCGCGCCCCTCCTGATCGCACCCGCGCCGCGCGCGGGAGATGCCGCGCATCCGATGCCGCGCATCCGATGCCGCGCCCCGCGGCGGATGCGCTATAGTGCGATCCCGATTGCCCGCACGATTGCTCGTGACTCTGCTGCCTGTGGATCGCCCATCATGACCCCGATTGAACTCGCGTTCGAGTGGCTGCTCGAAGGACTCGTCGCCAAGCGCCTGGTGCGCGCGCGCGTCCGCAAACTGCCGTTCGTGGTCGGTCGCCGCCCCGAGCTCGACCTGACGCTCGATTCGCCGCGTGTGTCGCAGCGGCACGCCGAGCTCGTGCTGATCGACGGCCAGCTGACCGTGCGCGATCTCGGCTCGACCAACGGTACCTTCATCAACGGCGAGCGCCTGATCGGCGAGCGGTCGGTGGTCGAGGGCGATCGGGTGCAGTTCGCCGATCTCGTGTTTCAGCTCAGCCGCCTCGAGACCATCCAGCCGGTCGAGGTCTCGCAGACGCTGGCGCTGGGCGAGGTCGACCTCGGCGGCCTGATCGATCCGTCGGGCCTGCGCGAGCTGCTGCGCGAAGACGTCGCGCAGGTCGCCTACCAGCCGCTGGTGCGCCCGACCGGCCACATCATGGGCTTCGAGGTGCTCGGCCGCGGCAGCATCGAGGGCCTGGCGTCGTCGGTCGGCGATCTCTTCCGCCTGGCCGAGCAGATGAACATGGAAATTCCGCTGAGCGAGGCCTTCCGCCGGCGCGGCGCGGAAGAGGCGCGCAAGCACTTCCACTTCCCCACGCCGTCGCCGCCCGACGCCCAGGCGCCGCTGCGCATCTTCCTCAACACGCATCCGGCCGAGCTCGGCGATCTCGACGGGCTCCTGCGCTCGCTCGACGTGCTGCGCACCGCCCATCCCGAGGTGCCGCTGGTGCTCGAGATCCACGAGGCCGCGGTCACCGACAGCGTGCGCCTGCACCAGCTGCGCCAGGGCCTGCGCGATCTCGGCGTGCGCATCGCCTTCGACGATTTCGGCACCGGCCAGACGCGCCTGCTCGAGCTCGCCGACGTGCAGCCCGAGTACCTCAAATTCGACGTCGTCTGGATCCGCGACATTCATCAGGCGTCGCCGCAGCGGCGCGAGATGATCGACACGATGGTGCGCATGGTGCGCGACATGCGCATCGAGACAATCGCCGAAGGCATCGAAACCCGCGAGGAGGCCGACGCCTGCACGGCGGTCGGCTTCACCTATTTCCAAGGCTATTTCTGCGGGCGACCAATGCCGGCGAACAAGGCCGCGGCCCTGCTCGCCGCCGGCCCCGCCTGAGCGGCCGCCCGCGCCGTTCCCCCGAGTCACCATGGCAAGAATTCTCGTCGTCGAGCCGGACGCGATGCTGGCTGCCGCGCTCGAAGATCGTTTCCACGCCCAGGGCCATCGCGTCCAGCGGGTCGGCACCGGCGAGCAGGCGATCGATCGCGCGATCAGCGACAGCCTCGATCTCGTGCTGCTCGCCGCCGATCTGCCGCTCTCGCCCGGCGTCGAGGTCATCCGCCAGCTGCGCACGCAGCCCGAGACGCGCACGCTGCCGGTGCTGATGATCGGCCCGGCCGACGGCGATCGGCTCGGCGCGCTGCGTGCCGGCGCCGAGGAATACCTGGTGCGGCCGGTCGACTTCGAGGAACTCGATCTGCGCGTCGAGCGCCTGGTCGGCCGCGGCGACGGCGGCGGCGGCCTGCTGCAGGGCGATCTGCAGAACCACCCGCTGTGGGAGGTGCTGCAGCATCTGCAGCAGACCGACAAGACCGGCACGCTCACCGTGCGCGGACGCGACGGGGTCGGCCGCGCCACGGTGCGACGCGGCGCGATCCGCGCGGCGCGCTTCGAAGCCCTCGAAGACGAAGAGGCCGTGCTCGCGCTGCTGACGCTCGATTCGGGACGCTTCCACTTCGACGACGCCACCGCGCCCAGCGGCGCCGACGGTCCGCCGATGGCCACGCAGCAGCTGCTGCTGCGGGCCGCGTGGCTGAAGGATCAGCTGCGCGTCTACCGCGCGCACGTGCCCGAAACCGGCCGGCCGCTGCGCCTGGCGCGCGCCGAGCTGCCGGCGGTGGACGACGAATTCGCCGCTCTGCCGCTCGCGCGCATCGTCGAACGCGTCCAGGGCGACGACGGCCTGCGGCTCTTCGACCTGATCCACGACGGCCACGAGGCGCCGGCGCGCGTGCGGCTGGCAGTGGCGTGGCTGATCGCGCATCACGTGCTCGTGCCGGTGCAGGAAGCGCCCACAGTGATGACCACGGGCGAGCTCAGCTCGTCGATGGTGATCGACTTCACCGTGTCGAGCCTGCTGATGTCGGCCGGTCAGCTCGGCTTCGAGGCCGGCGCGACCGTGCCCTATCTCGTGCTGGCCGAAAACGGCGCCCAGCCGGCGCTGCGCGCCGCCATCGGCTCGGCGGCGCCCAAGCAGCACGGCGAGCAGGATCCGATCGCGCGCATGCTCGACCAGCTCGAGCTGCAGGGCGCCGGCAGCGTCACGCTCGGCAGCGAGGGCGGACGCCTGTCGCTCAGCGTCCAGGCGCTGAAGGATCCGCCGCGGCCGGCGCTGCTGGCGATCCTGCCGTCGGTGGCCGGTCTGGTGCTGTGGCTCGACCGCGGCACGCAGCGGCCCGCGGCGCGCACCGTGCTGCAGCGGCTGGGCAAGGCGCCGCGCATCGACGTCACGCTGGTCGCCAGCTCGGACGAGGCGCGGGCGGTGGCCGAAGATCTGGCCGCGGGCGTCGAGCGCTTCCGCGTCACCCGCCACGCGCCCAAGACGCTGGTCGGCCTGCTACGTCTGCTGCATCCCTGACGCGTCGGCGCGGGCGCGCGACGCATCAGCCGATCAGCCGCGTCACGAGCGCGTCGGTGCGCTGCGCGAGCGCGTCGAGATCGGCATCGTTCCACAGCGTGACGTCGGCGCGCCTCTGGCGCTCGGCCGACGGCAGCTGCGCCGCGATGCGGGCGCGCGCGTCGTCCGGCGCAAGGCCGCGCGCGACGGCGCGGGCGACCTGGATCTCGACGTCGCCGACCTCGACGGTCACGCACGTCGCGACCTCGCGGTCGAAGCCGGCCTCGAAGAGAATCGCCACCTCCAGCACCGCGATCCGCTCGGCGCCGTCGACGACCAGCCGATCGTCGTCGCGCGGCAGCGCGTCGGCGCCGGCCGCGGCGCGAAAGCGCGCGCGCACCAGCGGATGGATGGCTTCTTCGAGCCGGCGACGGGCGTCGGCGTCGCCGAAGACGCGCCCGGCGACGACCCGTCGGTCGACCGCGCCGTCGGCGGCGATCGCGTCGTCGCCGAACAGCGCGCGGACGGCGTCGACGCCGGGCTGGCCCGGCGCGTAGAGCGCGTGCACGACGCGATCGGCGTCGATCACGCGGCAGCCGCGCGCCGCCATGCGCCGCGCGACGGTCGATTTGCCGCAGGCCAGCCCGCCGGTCAGCCCGATGCGAAGCATCGACTCGTCAGCCCGACGCGCAGCATCGGCTCAATCTTGGCCACGCAGGCGGTTCTGGCGCTGGCGCGACGCGGTCACGGTGTTGACCAGCAGCTGGGCGACGGTCAGCGGCCCGACGCCGCCCGGCACGGGCGTGATCGCGCGGGTGCGCGGCGCGACGCGGGTGAAGTCGACGTCGCCGACCAGGGTCGAGCCGCGCTTGGCGAGCGCCGCGCGGCGCTTCTCGTCGCCCGGGAAGAGCGCCTCGACGCGCGCCGGATCGGTGATGCGGTTGATGCCGACGTCGATCACCACCGCGCCCTCGCGCACGTGCTCGGGGCCGAGGAAGGCCGGTCGGCCGACCGCGGCGATCAGGATGTCGGCCTGGCGGCAGATCGCGGCCAGATCGCGCGTGCGCGAGTGGCAGATCGACACCGTGCAGTTGGCGCGCAGCAGGAGACCGGCCATCGGCTTGCCGACGATCGCCGAGCGCCCGACGATGACCGCGTGCTGGCCCTCGAGCGTCAGATCGTGGCGGCGCAGGAGCGCGACGATGCCGGTCGGTGTCGCCGGCGTCAGCGCAGGCTCGTCGAGCCACAGGCGGCCGACGTTGATCGCGTGGAAGCCGTCGACGTCCTTCTCGGTCGGCACGTGATCGAGCACCACGCGCTCGCTCAGGTGATCGGGCAGCGGCAGCTGCACCAGAATGCCGTCGACCGCGTCGTCGTCGCGCAGCCGGGCGAGCTGGGCGAGCAGCGCGTCGCGGGTGACGTCGGCCGGCAGCCGCAGCGTTTCGCCGTCGATGCCGACCTCGGCGCAGGCGCGCGCCTTGCTGCCGACGTACGCACGCGAGGCGGGGTTGTCGCCGACCAGCACCGCCACCAGCTTGGGCTGGCGGCCGCCGGCGGCGATCAGGTCGGCGACGTCGGCCGCGACCTCGGCGCGCATCGCGGCCGCGGTGGCCTTGCCGTCGAGCAGCTGGTAGGACGTGGGCGCGGAAGATGCGGACATGAACGAGCTCCTGCGGGCCGCGCGGCTCAGTCGCCGAAGCGCATGCCGAGGTGATAGCGCGCCTGGCGCTGCCACCACGGCCAGTCGTGGCTGACGTCGGTGCCCCAGATGTCGCGGTAGTGGCTGATGCCCTTGTGCGTCAGCGCGTCGGCCAGGGCATGGGTCTCCTCGAAGCAGCCTTCCTCCCATTTGCCGCGTCCGCAGACGAGGGTCAGATGGGCGTTCTGCTGCACCCGCGCCAGCGACTCGCCGCTCAGGTTGGCGACGTAGGCGAGCGGGTTGTTGAAGTAAACGTCGAGGTTGTTGAAGCCGCCGGTGAAATGGGTCATCTCGTAGCGGCCGCTGAGGCACAGCGCGTAGGTGAAGGTCTCGGGCGCCTTGAGCGCGAAGTTGGCGGCGTAGAAGCCGCCCAGACTGGCGCCGACGACGGCCAGCGGCAGCGCCATGTTGCCGCCGCAGTCGCGGCGAATCGCCGGCGCCAGGGTCGCCAGCACGAAGTGCTCGTAGCGCTGATGCCGCTGAATGCGCCAGCGCGGATCGGTCTCGCGCCGGGTCCAGGCTTCGGCGACGTTGCTCTCGGGGCAGTAGAGCTTGATGCGCCCGCCGTCGATCAGCGGACGCAGCGCCTCGACCATGCCCTGCCTTTCCCATTCGTGGGCCATGCCGGCAGCGGTCGGGAAGGCCACCACCGGGGCGCCCCAGTGGCCGTAGCACCAGACGTGGACGTGGCGCTCCAGCTCGGGGCTTTGGATCATTTCGTGACGTCGAATCATCGTCGTTGTCTCGCTCTCTCGCGCGCAGCGGCCGGTGATCGGCCTGGCGTCAGGCGTGCAGCGCCTCGAACTCGCTGACGTAGCGGTCCATGACGATCTTGCGCTTGAGGCTCATCTTGGGCGTGAGCATGCCGTTGTCGACCGAGAATTCCTCGGGGATGAGATGGAATTTGCGGATCCGCTCGTAGCCTTTGAAGTTGCCCTGATTGGCTTCGAGCTCGCGCTGGATCATCGCCCGCACCTGCTCGTTGCCCATCAGCGCGTCGTAGTTGCCGACGTCGAGGCCGTTCTCCTTCGCCCAGCTTTCGAGGGCGACGCGGTCGGGCACGATCAGCGCGACGTTGTAGGGCTTGTTGAAGCCGTGGATGCAGGCCTGGCTGATGTAGCCCGAGAGCTGCAGCTGCTCTTCGAGCGGCGCCGGCACGACGTATTTGCCGTTCTCGAGCTTGTACTGCTCCTTGATGCGGCCGGTGATGTAGAGGAAGCCCTCGTCGTCGAGGCGGCCGAGATCGCCGGTGCGGAAGGCGCCGTCGTCGCGCATGACCTCCTTCGTGGCCTCCTCGAGCCCGTGGTAACCCATCATGACGTTCGGGCCCTTGATCACGATCTCGCCGTCGACGCTGTCGGGATTGTCGACCACGCTGGTGTCGATGATCACTTCGACGGCCTGGATCGGCTGACCGACCGAGCCCATCTTGCGCGCCTTGGGATGGTTGGTCGTGCAGATCGGGCTGGTCTCGGTCAGGCCGTAGCCCTCGCACACCATGATGCCGAGGCTGTCGATGAAGTCGCCGACCTCGGTCGAGAGCGCCGCGCCGCCGGAGACCGCGAAGCGCAGGCGACCGCCGAAGCGCTCGCGCACCTTCGAGAACACCAGCTTGTCGTAGACCTTGTGGCGCAGCTCGATGATGAACGAGCTGCGTCCTTCGCGCGCCAGCGCCTTGCGGCGGCCGGCGTTGGCGAGCGCGGCGTTGAACAGGCGCTGCTTGAGACCGCCGGCGGCGACCATCTTCTTCTGCACGCCGTCGTAGATCTTGTTGAAGACGCGCGGCACGCTGAAGAGCACGGTCGGGCGCACCTCGCCGAAGTTGTCGACCAGCTTCTCGACCGACTCGGCGAGCGCCAGGGTCGCGCCGTTCGACAGCAGCAGATGCAGCTCGCAGGTCTGGCCGAAGGAGTGCGCCCAGGGCAGAAACGACACCGAGACGTCGCCGTCGCCCACCGGCAGGATGTCGGCGACGCCGTTGAGGTTCGAGACGATGTTGCGATGGCTGAGCAGAACGCCCTTGGGCTTGCCGGTGGTGCCCGAGGTGTAGATGAAGCCGCAGACCGACTCGGGATCGATCGACGCCACGACCGGCGTCGGATGGGCGGCGCCCTGCGCCTCGACGTAGGCGAAGCTGTTTTCGTCCTCGGGCGGCAGCGCGCAGCAGATCGCGGTTTCGAGCTGGCCGACCTGGCCGATCCAGCCGCGGCAGGTCTCGTAGATCGCGTAGGTCGACGCGATCACCACCTTGGCGCCCGAGTCCTCGAGGATGTACTTGCGGTCGTCGTCGTGCTGCGACTCGTACATCGGGCAGTAGCGCGCACCGAGGCCATAGGTGGCGTAGGCGCCGAGCGCCCACTCGACCCGGTTGGCCGCGATCACCGCGACGGTGTCGCCCGGCTGGACGCCCAGGCGCGCGAGGCCGGCGCGCACCGCGTCGACCCGGCGGCCGAAGTCGCCGTAGGTGATCCACTGCCAGCGGCCGTCGATCTTGGTGCCGAACAGGCGGTTGTTGGCAAAACGGTCGGTCGACTTCTGCAGCACGTCCACCAGATCGGTGAAGCTCGTCGTTCGGGTCATCCTCGGTCTCCGCGGGCAGGGGTTGCGCCCGGAGGCGCGTCACGATCGCTCGGTCGGCAAGGCGAATCGTCGGGTTGAAGCAAGGTCAGGCTCGTCATCGGCGCAAGTAGCCGTATTGAACCACACTGCTCCGGCGCCGGCCAGCGCCATGCGCGGCCGAATCGGCCCGTTCGCGATGCAGCGGCGGACGGATCAGGAGGTTCAGGAGGCGTCGTCGGCGTTCAGGCGGCCGGCGAGCACCTCGTCTTCGAGCGCGCGCGCGGCGTCGGCGGCGATGCCGAAGGCGGCGGCCAGCTGGTCGAGCCAGCCGCGCTCGGCGGCGGCCATGGTGCCGTCGGCGCCGACCACCAGCGCGGCGAAGCGGTAGAGCACGCCGCGGCCGTCGAGATCGTCCGGTGCGAGCATGCCGGCGAGCACGAACGGAGACGGCGGTGCGTCGATGTCGCGATGGATCTGCGCCACGCGCTCGGCGTCGAGGCCCGACTCGCCGAGATGGCGGAAGATCAGATCGCGCTCCGACGGATCGAGATGGCCGTCGGCGAGCGCGGCCGCGACCATCGTGCGGACGATGGCGTAGGTCGTGTCGGCCGGCGGATCGGGCACCGGGCTGGCGTCGACCTGCGGCAGCGGCGGCAGCGGCGGCGGGGCGGCCATCGGCACGGCCGACGGCGCGGTGCCCTGCGCCACCGCGTGCGGCTGGGCCAAGGGCGGCATCGGCGGCGGCGCGTGCGGCGGCGCCGGCGGGGCCGCATGGGCCGGCGG
>JBCCOR010000011.1:0-20069 GCA_039025295.1 Acidobacteriota bacterium | reverse complement strand
CCTGGCCGAGCGGGTCGCCGGGGGGCTGGCGCAGGCTGCCCGGGCTGCCCCGCGGCTGCGGATCGCGCGCACCCCCCCGACCGCGCGCGTCGCCCAGCCGGCGCGACGCGTCGTCCGCGCCGTCGAGGACGCGGCGCAGGAAGAGATCGACGAGCGCGACCGCCTTGGCGCGCACCGCGTCGAGATCGACGCCGTCCCAGGCGTCGAGAGCCGCGTCGAGGGCCGACAGGCTCAGGATCGGCGGCGTGCCGCAGCGGAAGCGGTCGACGCCAGGCGCCGGCTCGTACGCGTCGGCGAAGGCAAACGGCGCGCGATGGCCGAGCCAGCCGGGCAGCGGCGTGCGCAGCCGATCGGCCAGCGCCTCGGACGCGTACAAGAAACCCGGCGCGCCCGGGCCGCCGTTCAAATACTTGTAGGTGCAGCCGACCGCCAGATCGACGTTCCAGGCGTCGAGCGCGAGCGGCAGCGCGCCCGCGCTGTGCGCCAGATCGACCAGCACCCGCGCGCCGGCTGCATGCGCCTGATGCGTCAGGCCGGCGAGATCGCGCAGCGCGCCCGTGCGGTAGTCGACGTGGTTGACGAGCAGCACCGACGCCGCCGCGCGCTCGCCGACGAACAGACGCGTCGGATCCTCGAGATCGGCCGTCTCGAGCCAGTCGATCGCAACCGCCGCGTCGCCGCCGGCGCGCGCCAGCGGCCCGTCGGCCAGTGAGGCCGCGAGATAGCGGTCGGTGGGAAAAGCCTCGCGCTCGACCAGCGCCACCCGGCGGCGTCCCGGACGTCGATCGAGATCGAGCGCGGCGACGAGCAGCTTGAAGAGATTGATCGAAAGCGTGTCGACCACCACCACGCGCGCCGGCGCGGCGCCGAGGAGCGGCGCGAGCTTGTCGCCGACCGTGCCCGAGAGATCGAGCCAGCCGTGCGCGTTCCAGCCGTCAATCAGCGATCGGCCCCACTCGTCGTCGACCATCTGGCGCACGCGCGACGCCACGCCGCGTGGCAAAACGCCGAGCGAATGGCCGTCGAAATACAGCCGGTCGTCGGGCACGACGAAGCGGTCGCGCAGCGGCGCGAGCGGATCGCAAGCGTCGCACGCCAGCGCGTCGTCGCGCGACGCGATCGTCGAAATGGTCTCGGCGGCGGCGCGGTGAGAGGCGTCCATGAAGCGATCATCCCACGCCCGAATGCCGCGCCCAACCGCAACGCGCAGGGACGCAAAAGCGCCGCGGATCCGAAGACCCGCGGCGCATCGATCGACCGACGATCGAAAGGCGCGCGCCTAGTTGTCAACGCTGCGCTGCGGCGCGCGCGCTTCGACCAGACTGCTCGTGATCTCGAAATCCGGCGCCTCCTCGACGTCATCGATGCCCGGCAAGACTGCCCGGAAGCTGGTCGTCTTGCCCGGTCCGAGCGCGTTGGAGCGCAGGAAGGCGTTGGTCTCGAGCAGCGGCTCGCCGCGTAGATCGTTGATCTTGATCAGCACGGCGACGCCCGCCGCCAGCTGTGAACCGCTGTTGCGCAGCGTGCCGAAGAGCTCGAGACCGTCGACCTGGTTGCTGCGCACCGCGCGCCACGACACAACCTCGAGCGCATCGTTCGTCGCCGGCGCCGCGTCGGCGTCAGCGGCGGTGGCGCCGGCGGCGGGCGCAGCCGCGCCGGCATCGGCGTCGGCAGCCGCGCCATCGACGTCTTCAGCACTGGGCGGCGGCGCCGCGCGGCGCACGTTCTCGTTGGTGAGGATCAGCACCGGCTTGCGCGCCTCCACCTCGGCCTGCGCCTGGGCTTCGGCCGCAGCCTCGGCCTCGGCCGTCTCGTCGACGTCGAGCGTGCCGTTGGTCGCGGCCTCGCTGGCGTCGAGATCGACCTCCGACAGGCGCACCGACGACAGCGTGCCGCGCACCGTGGTGAACACCACCGTGTTGCCGCGTACCTTCCACGGTCCTTTGGTCTCGACGCGGCTGCCGTCCTGCATCACCAGGATGTCGGCCGACAGCGGCAGCGCCAGCATCAGGCACGCCGCGAGCGCGGTACAAACCGCACCCAGCCGACGCATGTGTCCGCGGATCGTCATCATTGCTCTCCCGCCCAGGTCGCCTGGCTCGACGACCAGTCGGCCGGGCAGACGCCGACCGGCACCGGCAGCAGCGACAGGTTGGTGGTGTTCTGGGTCTGCATTTCCACCATCTGGTAGAAGCTGTCGTTGAACGCACAGCCTTCGTTGAAGAACTGACGCTTGACCTGCTCGGCCAGGCGACGCAGCAGCGGGTTGCCGTTGAGCGTGTTGGCCGGGTTGGCCGAAGCACCCGACGGCGGCGCGTTGGTGGTCGAACCGGAGCGCACGTAGGGCGCGTTGCCGAAGCCGTCCTGCGCATAGAAGCGATCGTCGCCACCCAGCGTGGCATTGGGATCGACGGCGCTGAAGTCGCCGTCCGACGGCAGCTGCGACAGCGGCGACAGCGCCGTGCCGCTGCGCGCATCGATCACGAAGGTCAAGCTGCGCCCGGTGTATTCACAGGCCGAGTTGCCGCTGGCGTCGACCGTGTTGATCACCGGCTCGAAGGCGGTGAAAACCAGCACGCCCGAGAGCACGAAGCCGCGGGTGGTGACGCGCGAGTCGTCGGGCAGCTCCATGATCCAGCCAGGACGGTTGGTGCCGACCGGCGACAGGATGAAGTTCGACGCCGACGCCGGCAAGGTCGAATCGAAGTCGAACTCCTGGAAGTCGCTGTCGGTCAGCGGCAGGAAGACCGTCGCGCCGCCCGAGCCGTCGAAGTTGCCGCGCTCGAACTCCTGGTCGAGGATGAAGTAGTAGTGCGCCTCGGTGCCCGGGAAGGTCCACAGATCCTCGCGGTCGCCGTCGCCCCACGCCAGCGCGTAGCTGTCGATCTCCGGGATGAAGACCGTCGTGATCGGCTGGTAGATCGGCAGGTTGGTGTCGCTGTCGAAGATCGGATACGGCTCCCACGAGGCGTTGGTGATGCGATCGACCGTGACCGTGCCGTTGCCGGGCACGGTCGACCAGCCGATCAGGTTGTCCTCGGCCAGGGTCGTGCCGAGGATCGTACCGGGCTCCGTGAGATCGACCTTGTACACCGTGCCCGCCAGGGTGCCGATGTAGACGACGTCGAGAATGCCGTCGTTGTTGAGATCGATGCCGGTCGGATCGGCCGGCGCCGGCGCGTCGAGCTCGCGCTTGTAGAGCGCCTGGCCGGTCTCGATGTCGATCATGTAGAGGAAGCTTCCCTGATCGAGCAGCTGCTTGGTCGGACCGTTGACGCCACCGCCGAAGATCGCCACCCATTTCGTGGTGATCGTGCCGGCTTCGTCGACCGGAATCTGGCCGACGATCGGCTGCGACCAGGTCGACGCCAGATCGGGCTTGCCGTTGCCGTCGGGCACGCCGTCGCTGTCGACGTCCTCTTCGTCAAGGGCGTATGGACCGCCGATCGTGGCGTCCTCGTAGCGATCGGTGAAGGTCCACAGCTCCGCCGGGAAGGTGATGTTCTCACCCGCCAGGGTCTGGCAGTTGCTGTTGGCGTTCAGCTGATCGCCGGTCAGGTTCAGGCACGACGGCAGGATCTGCTCCGCGGGCGTCGGCACGATCGTGCCGGCGGCGTTGGTGGTCAGCTCGTCGGGCTGGGTGACGTCGAGCGCGTAGTAGCCGCTGACGAAGTCGGGAATGGTTGCCGAGGTCTGGAAGATGTCGCCCGCCTCGCGCAGACCGCCGACGATGACCGTGCGCCACTCGCGATCGTTGGGGGTGACCGGCGACGCCGTGTTGTGGACCGGATCGATGACCACGTCGGCGACGACAATCGGGCCGTCGACCGAGTAGACCTGCCGATCGCGGTTGACCTGCTCGCGCACGATCGGCATCACCAGTCGCGGCATGTACGAGAACAGCTCGGTGCCCGTGCCGTCGGAGAACTGCTCGATCACCCGGCCGGGAACGGTCGGATCGTTGCGCTCGAGACGCACGCCGGCGTCGAAGAAATGCAGCTGACCGTCGTTGGCCGCGACCGTGAGCATCTGGCGACGCCAGGTGTTGCGCTCGAGGTAGGCGCGGTAGCCGCGCTCTTCCTGATCGGTCGTGCTGGCCAGGACCGGGCAGTTGTTGGGCGTCGCCAGCGATGCGGTCGTCGGACCGCACAGGTCGGTCGAGAAGAGATCGAGGCTGGCCGGCGGCTCGACCACGCGCGGCGTGGTGTGGAACACGTCGCCCATGACGTAGTCGACGTCGACGTCGAGGCCGTTGTTGTCCTGCACGGTGCCCTCCTTGATGCGGAACAGCTCGCGCAGGATCTTCTTCATCTGGTTGTCGGCGGTCGCCGTCATGCTCGCGTCGAACCACACCTCCTGCAGATCCAGGTTGTCGACCGGATCGCTCGGGAAGTCGAGCAGGCGCAGCGGCCCCGGAACGGCGCCGGTGAGGTTGCGCTGGCCGTAGAAGACGCGCCGCTGGGTGAGCGCCGCGCCCAGGTTGAGCACCGGCGGATCCTGGTTGATGTCGCTGTCGTTCGGCGCCTGATTGACCAGCGTGTCGCGCACGTTGTAGAGGAAACAGCCCGACTCGAGGCCGTTGCCGACGCAGTCGAGCGAGGTATCGGGGCGGTTGTTGCTGTCGAGCGGCAGCGGCTCGCGGAAGACGTCGACGCTGCCCGGCCAGAATGCCTCGCCCGCCTGGGCGGCGAAGCTGGCCAGGTAGATCTTGTCGGACGCGGCGCTCTGCACCGCCGGCACCGAGGCCGCGGCGAACGTCGCCTGGGCCGGGGTGATCGACGAGAAGATCTGCTCCAGCGCATCGACCAGCTCGTCACGGTTGCGCGGGAAGAGCGGCGCCGTCGTGCCGCCAGCGGTCGCCATCGCGGTCAGCGTCGGCTCGCTGTCGAGGCCGAAGCCGACGACGTAGGTGTCGATCCGACGGTCGATCGGGCGACTGGTGTCGCGCAGCTCGGCCGTGCGCAGCACGGGATCGTCACCGCAGGTGTTGATGCCGTCGGTGAGCATGATCACGAATTTGCGCCGGCACAGCCAGTCGGCATCGTTGTCGTCGGCGCTGTCCGCCCAGTTGTCGAACCAGAATTTGTAGTCGCGCAGCGACTGCGCGAGCGGCGTCGCACCGTCGGGCAGAAGCGTCCGCTGACGCTCGTCCTTCAAGCGCAGGAAGCGGAAACCGGTGAACAGCGGATTGTCACTCGGGAGGTAGTCGTCGTTGAAGTAGCTCGCCGTCCGGAAATCGGGCTCGATGCCCGTGGCGCCGCCCACGGTGTTGGGCGCCAGGCGCTCGCGCACCAGCGTGTTGTTGTCGGTGATCCAATCGATCGGCACGAAGTCGCCCACGCCGTACTCGGCGCCGCGCGGATCAGCCGGGCTGTTCGGCCAGCGCACGTTGTAGCCGCTGAACAGATCGCCGGTGAGCGAACCGTCGGTGTCGTTGTTCGGATCGAGACCGCCGCCGTTGGGCGACGGCATGTTGCACAGGCTGTTGTCCGCCGAGATACCGGCGGACGTCTGGTTGAAATAGGACACCGCCGGCTGCTCGCGGAACGTGTTGGGATCCGACGGGTCGGGCAGCGCGCCCCACAGCATTGCATCGGTGGCGAGATCGTAGTAGATGGTCTGCGTCTGCCCCGGGAAAGTGACCGAGCACGAGGGCAGCGTGAAGCAGCGCGCCGCGGTGATCTGCGCGGCGAAGATCGGCTCACCGTAGTCGTAATTCGCCACGGGCTGATAGGTCAGGCGGTAGACCGTGTCGTCGAAGTCGACGACGGTGGGAAAATTGAAGAACCCTTCGGCGACCTGGACATAGCGCGTGGTGATCAGCGTGTTGGTGCGTCCCAGCTTCGGCATGACGAGGAGCCGGTCGCGCTCGTAGGGATCGGTCCAGTCGGCCGCGAACTGGGCGCGCGCCGCCACGTTGATGCTCTCGCAGCCGGAACGCTCCGCGGCGGTACCACCACCCTGCTGGCAGTTGAAGCCTTCGTTCTCAGCGACGCCGAAGTATTCGATTTCGCCCGGCGGCGGGTAGGAGATGTTGCGCGTGTTGTCGAAGAGCGAAAGCAGGGCCTGCTCGGGCCCGGTTACCGGATCGTCGACCGTGCTGAGCGGATCGAAGGCACCCGGATTGCTCGGATCGTAGGCTGCCGGTACGGTTTTCTCGCGCACGCGGTAGGCCCAGTGCTTGTGCGCCACGCGCACGCGATCCTGCTCGTAGGTCGCGAAGCCGAAGAGCACGTTGTCGACCTCTTCGAGCACGTCGTGCATCGCCCAGCGCACCTGGAACATCTTCGAGAAGACGCCGTCGAGACCGTGGTCCGGGAAGCAGTCGCCGAGGCAGGGCTCCTGCCGGCAGAGCTGGCCGAAGTCGTCGCGGGCGCAGGTGATCTCGACCAGCCGCACCGCGTCGACCGCCACGCGGTTGGTCGTCGCACCGGTGCGCACGTCGAGCGTGCCCGCGCCGCTGAAGGGGAAGGAACCGATGTAATACCAGTCGCCGCCGCTCAGCGTCTGGTCGATGCGCGTGCTGTAGACGCCGTTGTCGTGCGTGATGCGGATCGGCACGGCGTCCGACAGCGCGGGATCGGGCGGGAAGCGCATGAACACGCCGTACGAACCGGTGACGTTGAGGTTGAAGCGCGCGCGCTGCGCGCCCTTGTTGGCGTTGTCGTCGTGGCGGTAGTCGACGCCTTCGAAGCCGACCGGCGTGGTGGCCGTCGTCCACGTGCCCGTGAACGACGCCGTGGTGTTGTCGAGGATGACCTCGTTCGGCGTGGTCGGCGCGTCGTTGTCGACCGTGCAGCCGTAGAACGGACACATCTTGCTGCAGCTCGCAGCGTTGATCGGGCACGGCTGGGTGCAGGCACCGTCCCACGGATCGATGTCATCGACCGTGTCGGTGCAGGCGACCGAGTAGTTCATCGAGCCCGAAGTGTCGGTGATGATGAACGTGTAGGGCTCACTGGCCGACGCCTGCAGCAGATCGCGGTCGTCGGCCTGGGCGCCGGTCGCCAGCAGGCAGCTGAGCGCCACGAGCGCCAGCAGAATCAGCGTCCGTCGCATCGTTGCGCGGACTCGGGATCGTTCGAAAAGCATCGTCACACTCCGGCGGGGGAAGGTCGATTGCGTGGTGTCGCGAAGGAAGGGTGCCATGAACTGCGGACCTCAGCCGGTGAACGGCGCAACGTCGACGCTGTCGCCGTCCTGGGTGATCGGGACCTCGCGCGCGGCCGGCTCGTAGATCGGCCCGACGAAGAAGCCGAACGACACCCAGGATTCACCCAGCGGCGTCACGTCGGCGGGATTGGCCTCGAACGGCGTCGGCTCGGAATCGGGCCAGCCGACGCGCGTGGCGCGCGCGCCCGTGAGGACGAAGAACATGCGCAGGGAGCGGCCCTGGCTCTCGCTGCCCTCGCCGCACTCGGTCCAAGCCGGGCACTGGTTGGCCACGGTGTAGACGCCGGTCGTGTTGACCGCGTAGCCGAGCTGGGTGTTGGGCAGATCCCAATCGCGGCTGCGCGGCTCCTGCAGGGCGAAGTTGTCGCGCTGCCAGTTGTTGCCCGCGATCAGGCCCGCGACCTTGGTCCACAGGCCGGTCTCGGCAACGTACTCGGCGCGCTGGATGTTCTTCTCCGCGGCGCCGAGCTGCATCTCGGTCTCGGTGATAACCGCGACCGACAGGCCGAGAATGGTGAGGATCAGAATCGCCATGAGGGCGAGGACAAATGCGCTGCCGGCCTCCGCGGGCAGCGGCTGCGGCGACTGTGTCGCATGGAACCGATTCATCGCACGTTCCTCAGGTCGATGGTCGTGCTGACCAGGCGCCGGCGGTACTGGCCGAGCGCGGCGTTGTAGTCGTACGTGTCGCCTGCGATGTCGAAGGCCACCGAGCGATCGACGTCTTCCACCAGGCCAAAGTTGTGCCCGAGATGGTTGGGCTCGGGGCGTCCGGTGTGGACGACCGCGGTGATGCGCAAGAAATGGTAGTCGACGTCGGGGTCGGCCCAGGTGGCGAGGCCACCCGCCGGCGGGTTGGCGTCGAGCGGGCTGTTGAACAGGATCTCGTCGGTGCCGCGGGCCGCCGCGTCGGTGCCTTCGAGGATGCGACCGGCGAGCTCGCGCTCGGGCTCGGTGCAGGCCGGCGGGCACTTCAGGTTGGTGTCGATGCCGAAGGCAACCTGGAAATCGAAGAGGTTGTCGGCGATGTCGATGCGGTCGACGACGAGATTGGTGCCCGGCAGCGCCTCGGCGCGCGCGAGAATCGGCGCCGGCATGGTCGGCGGATCGCCGACGTTGAGCGTCTGGACGTCGAGCTGCTCCTCGCGCAGCGGATCGGCGTTGACGCGCAGGAAGTAGCGGAACTCCTGCAGCAGACCGATCGCGCCGATGCGCCGCGGGAACGCGACGACGGTGCGGCCGTCGAAGAGCGGGCCGCTGGTGCGCACCATGCGGCCTGCGACCGTGTTGCCGGCGAGGATCGAGCCGTCCATCAGCTCGCCGTAGTTGACGCTGCGCCCCTGGTCGCTGAACGACAGATTGAGGGTCATGCACTGCACACCCGCGCAGTTGTTGACCACCGCCGGGAACGGCCCGGTGTACTCGAGGATCGCGTAGGCACCCGGGTTCATCAGGTCGCGCACGATCATCGCGCGCGAGCGGCCGAGGTTGAGCGCGTCGGCGAGCGGCTGGAGATCCTGCTCGACCTGGCCGTTGATCGTGCCCATGAGCTGCAGGGTTTGGCCGGTGAGATTGAACTCACCGCCGCCCGCGTCGACCAGCTCGAGACCGCCGGTGGCCGCAGCGCCGACGCCGATCTCCGGCTGCGGCGACAGATAGTACACCGGCGCGTCGAACACGCCGCGCGTGGTCAGGATGTCGCTGCCGGTCAGCACCTGATCCATCGCTGGCTCGGTCCAGCCCGGGCCCGGGTTGCCGATCAGGGTGTTGTCGGCCACGTTGTTGACGTGCTCGATCGCAATGCCGTCGGGAAAAATACCGGTGCGCGGCAGCAGCGCCGGGTTGCCTTCGCGCACGGTCAGCGGCATGCCGCCGATGCCGGCGAGGCGAATCGATTCGGTGAGGACGTTCTGCGCCACGCGCTGGCCCTGCTGCAGCTCGGCGACGCTGGTCTGGACGCGCGCGAGCGAGCTCATGCTGTTGAGCAGCACAAAGATCGCGGTCACGACCTGGCCGAGTACCAGCATGCTGACCAGCATCTCGGTCAGGGTGAAGCCGGCCGGGCGCGGCAGCGGTCGAATGGGGGTCGATGTCATGTTCGATCTCCTGCGGGAACCGACGGAGTCGTCAGTAGGAGCGCATGCGCCGCACGCGCAGCACCTGGCCGACACCGAGCGCACCGCTCTGGCGGTTGCCGCGGATGCTGGCTTCGAGTTCTTTGAGATGGCGGAACGCGACCGGACTGTTGCCTTCGATCGGCGTGTCGAAGAGATCCGGATGACCGAGCTGGATCAGGACGGTGTTGTCGGCCGCGCTGATCACGGTGCCGATGTCGCGGTAGGAGAATTCGCGGATGCGGATTTCCATTTCGTAGAGCCGCTCGCCGGAGATGGTCGTCGGTGGACTCGGATCGTCTTCGTTGATCCAGCGCGACTGGCCGAGATCGGGCAGCGTGCTGAGCAGGTCACTGGCGCGCGGCATCGGGTTGTACCAGAACGCCTCCTGCAGCACCCGGAAGGTCGGATCGTCGTCGGCGGGATCGAGCAGATCGGCACCGAGATCGCCGTCGCCGACCGAGATGTCGGGATGGTCGAACGGCAGCGCGAGATTGCGCTCGATCAGGGTACGGGCTTCGTTGGCCACCAGGGTGGCTTCGCCGCCGTAGGTGTTGCTGGCGATCGCGCGGACGAACATTGGCGCCAGAAAAACGGCGATCGTCGTCACCAGGAGCGCTGCGAAGAGCAATTCGATCAGCGACAGGCCCCTCTCGGCGCGTCGGGAGCTGCGGTGCACGTGCATGATGGTCACGGTCCTCTCGAGAAAAGCGCGCGGGCGGCGCGTCAGAGGGTTTCGGTCAGGGTCGGCAGCACGGCGCAGGTCGGGTGCTGGTCGGGCGGCGCGGTGGCGTCGAAACGGCAGGTGAAATTGTCGGTTTCGATCGTGCCGGTCAGGTTGGGAATGCGCACCTCCCAGGTCCACGCGATCGGCGTGGTGGCGATGACCTCACCGCGCGTCGCCACGAAGGTCAGCGTGCCGTTCTCGGTCGGCGTGCCGTCGGGCTGGAAGGTGATGTCCTCACCCGGGAAGGTGTTGCGCAGAATGCGCGCGTGCTTGGTCGGGTCGGGCTCGGCGACGTCGACCGCCAGCAGCACGGGCCCGGCCGGATCGGCGACCGTCGCCGGTCCGCGTGCCACCCATCGGCAGTCTCCGCAGCCGCTCAGGCCGGCCAGGAGGCGCTGGCCGCCGGTCGAGTCTTCGATGCGCACGTTGACGTTGGTGCCGTTGCGGATCGCGCGCAGGCGCATACGCTTGAGCATCGTGTCGGCGTCGACTGCGGCCGACTGCACCCGCGTTTTCGGGATCTGGGTCTCCAGCGCCTGGAACGAGATGAGCCCGAGCAGCAGGATGATGATCAGGACGATCAGCAGTTCGATCAGCGAGAAACCGGCGCGGCGACGCGCGCGGACGCGCCGATCGGCGGCGGGAACAGAGGGTTTCAGCAAGGACATAGGGTCAATCTCCACAATAGTGCCCTGAGAGAAAGCAAAAAAAGCGCCAGCGCAGCGGCGGCACCCAACCCTCTGACGGGTCGAGACTTGCGTCGTAGATAAGCGTACCGCGCGAAGCGAGTGACAGCGGCATGTTACCGATCGTAACCGATGTGCCAGCGTCGCGTCACCCCGCGCAGCGCGATCGCGGCACCGCGCTCAGCCGAGCGCGTCGGCCGGCAGCGTCATGCGTGCGACCGTGCCGCCTTCGGGATGGTCTTCGAGGGTCAGCTGACCGTCGTGCAGCAGGACAATGCGGCGGGTGAGCGCGAGTCCCAGGCCGACGCCGCCCGCACGGCCCGTCGCGAACGGATCGAACAGTCGATCGCGCAGCGCATCGGGAATGCCGGGCCCGCGATCGCGCACCGTGATCTCGACCTGCGATCCGCTGCGCGCGACGCGGACCGCCAGCAGCCGATCGACGCCGACACCGCGCTGCGCCTCCGCGGCGTTGTGCAGCAGATTGCGCAGCGCGCGCTCGAGCAGCTGCGGATCACCGTGAATCGCCGTCGTCTGGTCTGCACACTCGATCGTCACGCGCTGGTCGCCGAGGGCGGGATCGGCGGCCGCGCGCCGCAGCAGCACTGCCGGATCGATCGTCTCGGGACGCACGCTGCCGGGCCGGGCGAACTGCAGAAAGTCTTCCACCACGCGCTCGAGATGATCGCTCTCGTGGCGCATGTCGTCGAGGTAGTCGCGCAGCGCGACAGGATCGTCGGTGCGCTCCATCAGGCGCAGATAGCCGCGCAGGGTGGCGAGCCCGTTGCGCAGCTCGTGGGCGACGCCGGCCGAGAGGGCGCCGATCTGTGCCAGGTTGTCGGCCAATCGCTGGCGCGCATCGGCCGCGTCGCCCGCGTCCGGCGACGCGTGCAGCAGCGCCAGGGCGTCGTCGAAGGTGCGCAGCAGCAGTGCGACGTCGTCGTCGTCTCGCACGCCGCGCGGCCGCGCGCGGACGCCCGAGGCCGGATCGCCGCCGTCGTCGGCGCCGGCCGCAGACGCCGTCGGCGCGTCGCCGTCGGTCAGTCGGCCGACCTGGCGGGCGCGCTCCACCAGGCGCTCGAGCGGTGAGAGCAGGCGCGGCACGAAGAGCACAACCAGCACCAGCAGCGCCAGATCAGCGCCGAGCACCACCGGCAGCAGAATGCGCAGACTGCGCGCGCGCTGGCGCAGCAGCGGCGCCGGCAGATCGACCCACAAGGCGCCCGCCTGGGCACCGACGCGCATCGGCGCCTGCCCGCGGACAACCTCGACCGCGGGCGCCGGCGTGCGCAGCGCGCGCCACCAGGGCACATCGTCGGACGGCGGCAGCGCCTGACGCACGGGCGGCGAGGTCGCCACGACGACGCGTCCGCCGGCGTCGACCACGGCGATCCCGGCCGCCAGCGGCACGAGGCGGCGCAGATCGGTCACGGTCGGCGTCGGCCGCTGGGCGGCGGCGAGCGCGCGCGCCGCCTGGCGCGCCTGGCGCTCGGCCTCACGGCCGCGCTCGATCAGCAGCCGATGGACCGTGTCTTGAAAGACCAGCAGGACGAAGGTCGAGAGCAGGCAGACGATGAAGAACGCCGCCGGCAGCAAAACGAGCGCCTCCGCGCGGCGCCCGAGCGGCCGGCGGGCCGCGCTGCTCACCAGGGCGCGCCGGGCCGCGGCGCGCCGAGCCAGCCTTCGAGTTCGGGCATCAGGCCGAAGTAGGCCCGCAGCAGCGGCGGCCCGTAGAAGATCGCGACGCCCGCACCGAGCGCCAGGAAAACGCCGAACGGCAGGCGCGATTCGGCGCTCAGCCGCCCGCGCAGCATGCCGAGCGCGCCGACCAGCGAGCCGCCGAGGGCGGCGATGAAGAGCGAAACGATGACGCCCTGCCAGCCGAGAAACGCGCCGATCATGGCAAGCATCTTGACGTCGCCCAGCCCCATCCCGGCGGTGCGCTTGACCAGCCACCAGGCGCCTGACACCGCGAGCAGCAGACCCGCGCCGAGCACGGCACCGACCAGCGCGCCGCGCCACGTCGTCCACGGCAGACGGATCAGGCCGAAGCCGTCGAGACCGTGCAGGGCGAGGCCGATCACCACCCCGGAGAGGGTCAGTACGTCGGGCAGGACGTAGTGCTCTGCGTCGATGACCGCCAGCGTGACGAGCAGCGCGCTCAGGCCGCAGGCGACGACCGCTGCGACGCCGAAGTCGAAGCGCAGCACGCTGGCCAGGAACAGGCCGCCGGTGATCGCCTCGACCAGGGGATAGCGCCAGTGAATCGGGCTGGGGCAGTCGCGGCAGCGTCCACCGAGGAGGAAATAGCTGATCAGCGGAATGTTGTCGACCGGCCGGATCAGCGCGTTGCACTGCGGACAGCGCGAGCGCGGCAGCACCGTCGAGGTGCCGCGCGGCAGCCGGTGGATGAGCACGTTGAGGTAGCTGCCGACGATCAGTCCACACGCGGTGACGTAGGCATAGAGCAAAATCAGCACGGGCCGCACTCTAGAACGGCCGACGCCAAAACGCGAACGACGCGGCGTGCGATCCACCGTCCCCAACGCAAACGGGGAGGCCGTCCGCAGTGGACGCCTCCCCGGTTGCTGTGCGATCGCGCGAGGCGATCAGGCACGAAGGGCAATCACTTCTTGGTGTTACCCGGGTAGCGGATCATGTAGCCGTCGGCCCAGAAGATTTCCTGGTCGTAGTCGGTGCCGATGAACGGACCGACGTCGACGGTCTGGCCGCCAGCGCAGGCGTCGACGGTCGAGGTGTAGGCGCCGTCGCGGCCCGGGCTGCAGATGATCATGACGTTACCGGCCAGCAGGTTGTTGTTGCGGGCAAACGTCAGCTCGTGGCGCCAGCCATCGAACTGCGGGACCTCCTGCATGTAGAAGAAGGTCGAGACCGTCGGCACGTTCAGGAAAGTTACGAGGTTCTCGTGGGTGATCGGGCCGAAGTCATCGGTGGTGTACTGCTGGGTGGTCTGACCAGCCGACGCAGCGCCGACCTGATCGGTCAGCCAGGACATCCAGGCCGTACCCGTGTTGCGGATGTCGGAGACGGTCCGCTTCTGCTTCGCCTTCTGCAGGGCGTCGATCAGGTTCGGGATCAGGATGGCGGCGATGATGCCGATGATGGCAACGACGATCAGGAGCTCGATCAGCGTGAAGCCCTTGTTGTGCTTCCGCATCGTGTGGAGACGGGTGAACATGAGTGTTTGCGTCCTCCTTGCGTGAGGTGGTGGTGGGAATGTGAGAGAGAAAAGGTTCTGACTCGGTCAAACCATTCAGCAAGAGCGATGCCAAGAGCAAAGAACCGCGGGAAAGTGCCGCATTGAGGGGGCTCAACGCCCAACCTGTTTCGAACCGCGCGCGCCACTCTGACAAAAAATGGAATGCGCGAGCTGACACCGCGCGTCACCTCGACGCGGCTGTTCGCACGGCGTCCAGCGTGCGTTCACGCTGCGTAGACGCGCGCGGCCAGGCGCCGCTTTGCGCCACCGCGTCTTCCGGCACCGGATCGAAGGCCAGCGCCTCGACAAGACGCGTGTACATCTCGACGCCGCGGATGTACGGCACCAGCGGAATGCGCTCGTTGACCGAGGTGATCGACATGGTGTCAACGGTGAGCATCGCGAACGGCCAGAAGCCGAAGGTGGGGATCCCGGCGGCGCGGAAGAAGCGAGCGTCGGTGGCGACCCAGGGAACGAAGAGCGGACCGTGGACGACGTCGGGCCGGATCTCCTCCATGAAGCGGGCGATCCCCTGGTAGACCGGATGGTCGACATCGCTCGAGGCGACGAAGGAACCGCCGGGCGTGTCGATCGAGAGGGCGACGTCGGCGACCAGCGCCTCGGGCAGCACCTCGGCCAAGCCCTCTTCGAGCGAGACCCCCGGCAGCAGCATCACGCCGATGCGCAGCTGCCAGCCGCCGCCCGGCGCGGGCCGAATGACGTAGGGCGTCGCCTCGTTGCGCACCAGCGACTGCACGTATTTCGGCATCGGCAGCAGCGGCCGCGCCTCGAGCAGCCGCTCCGGGCGCGCCAGCAGCTCGCGGTAGCCCACGAAGTCGCGCGTCGGGCCGTAAATCGGCAGAAAGAGCGCGCTTTCGTGCGTCAGCCGGGTCGGCGACGCCTGCACATAGCTGGCGTGGTATTCGAGATCTTCCTTGAGCATTTCGAGCCGCGCCGGATCGTGATGACACGCCTCGACGATCACCATGCGCCGCTGCGCGAACGAGGTGCCCCAATACTTCACCCGCCCCGTATCGACCGCCTCGACCGCACCGCCCTCGGTCAGCACGGTGCCGAAGCGCGCCACCAGCTCGGGATGCTCGCGCAGCACCCAGCGCGCGCCGAGATGGCTACCGGTCTCCTCGTCGCCAGTGGCGAGGAAGATGACCGTTTTCTCCGGCGTCTCGCCGCGCTCGAGCAGCGCGCGAAACGCCATCAGCTGCGCGATCGTCAGGCTCTTCATGTCGAAGGCGCCACGGCCAAAGATCCAGGGCGGTTCGATCACCCCGCCGAAGGGCGGATGGCGCCAGTCGTCGGGCCGGTAGATCGGATTGACGTCGATGTGGTTTTGCAGCACCAGCGCATTGTTGGGATCCTTGCCTTCGACGATCGCCCAGAGATTGGCGTTGCGCGCACCGATGCGCTCGATCGTCACCTCGGCGCCGGCCTCGCGCAGCTGCGCGGCGAGCCATTCGGCGCCTTCGATCTCGCTGCCTTCGGGCTCGCTGGTGTCGATGCGGAGATAGGCCTGGAGCAGGCGAACCTCTTGGAATTCGAGGAACTCGTCGGGCGACTTCATCCACGACAGATCGACGCTGAACGGCACGCTGCGCGCCTGCTCGTACCAGACGTACATGCCGACTGCGAGCAGCAGCGACAGGCCGTACAAAAGGGCGCGGGCCAGCGGCTTGTTGCGCTGGATCATGGGTGCACGCAGGCGTTCTCTCATGGCGCAAATGCTAGCATTCCGACCGCGATGCATTCACGGTCGACAATCCCGAACGCGTCCGATGCGCGGCGCGCGCGCCGGCTCGATCTCAGCCTGACGCTCGGCGCCCTGGCGCTGTGCGCCGGCTACGTGCTCGCCGAGATGCGGCGTGTCGGCCACGTCGGCGGACTGCCGCTCGACGACGGCTGGATCCATCTCCAATTCGCCCGCCAGCTGGCCGACGGCGCCGGCCTGGCCTACAACCCGGGCCAGTGGGTGACGGGCTCGACCGCGCCGCTGTGGACCGCGCTGCTCGCCGTCCTCACCCATCTCGGCGACGCGCTCGGCGCCATCTTGCCCGGCACGCCGGCGCTGTGGACGGTGGTGCTGACCAAGCTCTTCGGCGCGGGCCTCTTCGCGCTCTGCCTGCCGCAGGTCCGCCGGCTCGGCCTGCGGCTCGGCCTGCCGTCGGCCTGGGCCGTCTGCGGCGCCGTTCTCGTCGCGCTGACGCCGTGGCTGCTGTGGTCGGCGCTGTCGGCGATGGAGATTCCGCTGTTCCTGCTGCTCAGCCTGCTCGGCATCCGTCGGCATCTCGACGAGCGCAGCGCGCCGCCCGGCAGCCCCGCCGCGGCACCGGTTTCGCTCGCGCTGCTCGCCGCCGCCGTCCTGGCGCGGCCGGAAGGCTATCTGCTTCTGCTGCTCGCATTCGCCGACCGCCTGGTGCGCGTCGAACGCGACGACGGCGCGCTGCGCGTGCGTCTCGCGACCGCCGGCGATGACGTGCGCGCGCTGGTCTGGGGCGGACTGCTGGCGCTGGTCGTGCTGGGGCCGACGCTGCTCTACCACCAGGTGATCGGCGGCTCGATCCTGCCCGGGACGTTCGCGGTCAAGGGCAGCGCGCCGCGCGATCTGTGGCCCAGCGCCGGCTATCTGCGCACCGCCTCGGCCGTCTTGTTCCGCAGCCAGCCGCTGCTGCTGCTCGCCGCACTCGGCGGTCTCGCCGCGTGGCTGACCGCGCGCCGCGCCGCGCCGGACGATCCGTCCGACCGCGGCGACGACAACGGCGACGCGCGCATCCGCAGCCTGCTGCCCGGGCTGTGGCTGCTCGGCCTGCCGCTGGCCTACGCCGTTCTGGCCGCGCCCGATCGGCCGGCGCAGGTCGGCAACTTCGGCCGCTATCTCTTCCCGCTGCTGCCGTGGGTCGTGCTCTTCGGCCTGCGCGGCTTCGCCGCCGCCCTGCCGCGCGGCGCGGCGCTCCTCGTCGGCGGACGCCGGCTGTCGATCGCCGTCCTCGGCGCCGCGCTCCTGATCGGGGTCCAGACGGTGGCGGTGGTCGACGGCGCGGCGATGTACGCCCACACGGTCGACGACGTCGAGCGCAGCGACGTCGCCGCCGCGCGCTGGCTCGCGCCGCGCCTGCCCGCCGAAGCGCTGATCGCCGTGCAGGACATCGGCGCGCTCAAGTACTTCCTGCCCAACACCGTGCTCGACCTGGCCGGCATCGTCACGCCCGAGATCCTGCCGGTGCTGTTCGCGACCGCGCCGGACCTCGATCCGTCGACGTATTGGGAGCGCCGGCTGCTCGATTTCCTCGCCCGGCCCGATCGCCGGCCCGACTACTTCGTGGTCTTTCCGAATTCGTATCCGCTGATCACCAGCGGCCAGGTGCCGGGCTTCGAACCCGTCGCGCGCTTCCCCGTGCCCGACAACCGCACCATGGCGGGCAGCGAGCTGGTGATCTTCCGCACGCCCTGGCTGCGTTATCCGCTGCGTGAGCTGGGGGGCCATCCGCTGCGCGAACCGGGTCCGTCGCCGGCCGATCCGCCGTCGCGCTGAGCGCGCCGCCGCGTCAGGTGTAGCCGATCCACACCGCAACGGCGAGCACCACCGCCGACGCCAGCCAGATCTTGAGCATGAACGGCAGCACGAAGCGCAGCCAGCGGTCGTAGGGCACGCCGGCCATGGTCAGGATGCCGATCAGCACCGCGTTGGTCGGCACCAGGATGTTGGTGAAGCCGTCGCCGAACTGGAACGCCAGCACGGCCACCTGGCGCTGTACGCCGACCAGATCGGCGAGCGGCGCCATGATCGGCATGGTGACGAACGCCTGGCCGCTGCCCGACGGAATGAACAGATTGCACAGGCTCTGCACCACCAGCATGCCGACCGCCGCCACCATCGGCCCGGCGGCCTGCAGCGGCTGGGCGACGCCGTGGACGATCGTGTCGACCACGTTGCCGGCGTCGAGCACCACCAGGATCGAGCGCGCGAAGCCGATCAGGAGCGCGGTCGTGGTGAGCTCGGCGGCGCCGCGGCAGAACGCCTGCGCGGCGTCGTCGGGGGCCAGCCGGGCGATCGCCGCCAGCACCACCGACAGGCCGAGGAACATCGCGCCCATCTCGGCGACGTACCAGCCCCAGCCGCTCCAGCTGCCCAGGCCGTGGACGATCACCGCGACCGCGATCGCGGTCGCCGCGAGCACGACGACGTGGCGCGTCTCGAGCCGCGCGTCGGCCGCGGCCGTGCCGGCGAGCGCCGGACGCGGCTGATCGGCGACCAGGCTGGCCGACGGATCGGCCTTGACCTTGCGCGCGTATGACCACACGTGGTGGATGCCGATCGCCAGGAACGGCACCGTGATCGCCAGGCGGTAGCCGAAGCCCGAGGTCGGCTGCAGGCCGGCGACCTCCTGGGCGATCATCACCGTGAACGGATTGATCGTCGCCACGCCGTAGCCGATGCCGTAGCCGATGCACAGGATGCCGACGGCGGTGACGGCGTCGAAGCCCAGGCCGATCGCCAGCGCGAGCAGTACCGGCACGAACGGCAGGTACTCCTCGGCCATGCCGATCGTGCTCGAGCCGAGGGCGAAGATCGTCATCGTGCCGATCACGAGCAGCGCCGGCGAGCGGCCGAAGGTGCGCAGCAAGACCGCGATCAGGGCGTCGATCGCGCCGGTCGCGCGCAGCACGCCGAACGCGCCGCCGACCAGGAAGACGAAGAAAATGATGTCCTGCGCGGCGGCGAAGCCCTCGGGGATCGCGGTCAGGATGCGCAGCGGCGACAGCTGCACGGTCTCCTCGGCCGGGGCGTAGGTGCCGGGCACCACCTGCTCGCGTCCGCCGTGGCCGTCGGCCGCCGCGCGCGCGAAATTGCCCTGCGGCAGCACGTAGGTCGCCAGCCAGGCGAGCGCGATCATGCCGAACAGCAGGATCAGCGTATGGGGCACGCGAAAGCGCACAGCGGCGGGCGTGGACGACTCGGCGGGCGGCGCGGCTGCCATGGCGATGATCTCCTCGGGAATATGAGCGAAGTCGCGAGCGTATCACCCGCCCGGCGGGCCGGATCCCGCAGGCCGCAGCGCGTCGGACGTCCAGCGCCCGTCACATGCTAGGATCCCGCGCGATGACGCGTTCGCCCACCCTCCGTCCGCTGCGCAAAGTTCTGATCGCCAACCGCGGCGAGATCGCGGTCCGCATCCTGCGCGGCCTGCGCGAATCCGGCATCCGCAGCGCCGTCGTCTACTCCGACGCCGACCGCGACGCGCTGCCGGTCCAGCTCGCCGACGAGGCCCATCGCATCGGCCCGGCGCCGTCGGCTGAGAGCTACCTGCGCGCCGAGGCGATCGTCGATCTGGCGGTGCGCATCGGCGCCGACGCGATTCATCCCGGCTACGGCTTCCTGTCGGAGAACGCCGACTTCGCCCGGCTCTGCCGCGACCGCGGCGTGATCTTCATCGGTCCGCCGCCCGAGGCGATCGCGGCGATGGGCTCGAAGATCGAGGCGCGGCGGCGGATGATCGACGCCGACGTGCCGGTCGTGCCCGGCGGCCGCGATCCGCTGACCTCGCTCGAGGCCGCCGCCGCGGCCGCCGAGACGATCGGCTATCCGGTGATGCTCAAGGCGTCGGCCGGCGGCGGCGGCAAGGGCATGCGCATGGTCGAGACGCCCGACGCGCTGGCGGCCGCCTTCCGCGGCGCGCGCGGCGAGGCCGCGGCCGCCTTCGGCGACGACGCCGTCTATCTCGAGAAGTTCATCGTCGAGCCGCGCCACATCGAGATCCAGATCCTCGGCGACCATCACGGCCGCGTGGTCAGCCTCGGCGAGCGCGAATGCTCGCTGCAGCGACGCCATCAGAAGGTGCTCGAAGAGGCACCGTCGCCGATCGTCGACGCCGAGCTGCGCCGGCACATGGGCGCGGCCGCGGTGCGCGCCGCCGAGGCGGTCGGCTACACCAACGCCGGCACCTGCGAATTCCTGGTCGACCGCGACCGCAATTTCTACTTCCTCGAGATGAACACCCGACTGCAGGTCGAGCATCCGGTCACCGAGCTGGTGAGCGGCGTCGATCTGGTGCGCGAGCAGCTGCGCATCGCCGCCGGTGAGCCGCTCGGCCCGCGCTACGACGCGCCGATCGAACCGCACGGCCACGCGATCGAGG
>JBCCOR010000010.1:0-20429 GCA_039025295.1 Acidobacteriota bacterium | reverse complement strand
TGCCGAACACGCGATTCGATCAGCTGGGTGTGCCCCGGCTGGCGATGTGACCTCAACGCTTCGAACCGCCGTATACGGATCCGTACGTACGGTGGTGTGGGAGGGGCCGGCCGGGGCGAACCCGGCCGCCCCTACCCGATTCTTCGACTGGTGGGTTCGGCCCGCCCGGATGGCGGCGACGTGGCTCAGGCGCCTGCGGCTGTCGCGCGCCAGTCGCGCAGCAGCGCTGCGACGCCGACGTCGCGGCGAAAGCGCAGCGCGTAGCACGGTACGCGCGCCAGCCACGCGCCACAGGCGTCGAGCGCGGCCTGGGTCGCGCCGGCGTCGAACCACGGCAGGCAGACGACCGGCAGCAGGCGCGCCAGCGCGGCGCCCGCGTCGAGCGGCACGAGGCGATGCTCGTCGGCCTGCTCGAGGAAGAAGAGCGCGCCGAGATGCCCCGCGGCGTGGCTGGCGATGCGCCCTTCGCCCGGCCAGGGCGTGCCGTGGACGCGCAGCGCGCCGTTGGACGGTGCCGGTGCGAGGATCAGCCGGTCGTCGGAGAGCATCGTGACGCCGTCGCCCGGCAGTCCACCCTCGATCAGGAGACGGCTGAGCGTGCTCTTGCCCGCGCCCGAGACGCCCAGGCACGCGATGCCGAAGCGATCGCCGTCGTCGGTCGGCCAGGCGAGGCCGGCGGCATGCACGATCGCCCCGCCGCGCGCGGCGAGGCGGCGCATCATGAGCAGCTGGTCGAGCGGATAGCGCAGCGCGGGCCGCAGGCGCGGACGCGGATCGTCGTCGCCGGCCGACGGCAGCACGAGCCGCGGGCCGACGTCGAGCGTGACCGGCCCGTCGGGCGCGTCGTCGACGCGCGCGCACCACAGCGGCGGCGCCTCGACGTCGGCGCGCTGCTGCGGCAGTACGAAGAACCAGTTGCCGTCTTCGGTGCGATGGCAGTGCCAGGCGCTGCCGGTGTCGAAGCTCGGTGCGCTCGCTGGTCGCTGCGCGCGCCAGCGCGCCGGATCGAGCGCGCCGAGCCGCACCGGCATGATCGATGCCCCGGGCGACGCGGCCGGCGGCGCGCCCGGACGCAGGAACGCGTCGTAGGCGGGGTCGTCCTCGGCGGCAAGCGCGTAGCGCGGATCGACGCGGATCGCGAAGACGGCGTCGGCGATGTGCAGCGTTGCCGCGTCGCCGTCGGCGCGGTCGACGTCAGCGGTCGTCGGCGTCATCCGCGGCGGCCAGCGGCACGTCGTCGAGCAGGCGCGCCGCCCGCATCTCGTCGACGAAGGCGAGCAGATCGCTGCGGGCCGTGTCGGGATCGGTCTCGAAGCGCGCGGTCACGGCGTCGACCAGATGGCCGAGCGGGGTGCGGCCGTCGAACGCCTGCCAGAGGAACGCGCCCAGCTGGTTGAGCACGAAGATGCGCTGCAGATGGGCCAGCTCGCCCGAGACGGGCACGAGCAGCGTCTCGTCGGCGACGACGCGCGTGACCACCGCGTCGCTCTGGCGAAAGACGGCGTCGAGCGGCGGCGGCGCGGGCGCCCGCCCGTCGTCCATCAGGAGCCGGGCTGATTGCAGGGGACGGCGTCGCAGGTGGCGCCGAACGGTCCGGGGCCGGCGCCGAGCTTGCAGCCGACCGACAGCACTTCCTCAGCCACCAGGCTGATGGTGCGCAGGGCGGGCGGCTCGTAGGGCTGGCGGCTGCTGTTGCTGGCGGCGGGGCGCCGAGGGGTGCGGATATCGCGATGCGGGCTCATGACGGTACTCCGTGCGGATGATGCGTGCGTTCAGGAGGGTGCGGGCTCAGCAGATCCAGCACAGCCGCATGAGGTGCTGCACGACGGGGCGGTCGTGCGCGGTTTGTCCTGGCCAAGAATGGTAAAGCGAGAGGGGCGCGATCGGGGCGGCGGCGGCGCGGCGGCGTAGCCGGCGCGGTCGGCAATGCGGCCGTCGGCGTCGAGCACGCCGGCCTTGCGCAGGGCGGTGTCGACGTCGTCGCCGGCGCGCACCGCCTCGAGCGTGTTCCAGCGCAGCACGGTGGTGGCACAGACGTACTCCGATTTGACGTCTTCGTGCCCGGTGTCCTGATGGTTGAACGCCGGGCAGCCCGTGCAGGCGCTGCGCATCGAGCAGCTGTTGCAGCCGAAATCGGCGCGCGGCGTCTTGCTGCGCAGCTGGCCGATTTGCGTGCGCCACAGCTCGTCGAACGACGCCTCGGCGAGGTCGTAGCGATACTGCGTGGTCATCAAGCAGGGAGACGCCTGGCCGAACGGATCGATGTAGAAATTGGTCACGCCGGCGCCGCAGACGTAGAGCTTCTCCGACGGCGGCAGATGCTCGCGCGCTTCGACGTAGCGGGTCCAGCTGTCGACGCGGTCGGCGTCGCCGCGCAGCTCGCGCGCGACGGCGCGCTCGGGCGAGACGCGCAGCTGCACCGGGCTGTCGTCGCCGTCGGGCAGGCAGGGAAAGATCGCCGAGTCCATGCGGAACGGCACGCCGAAGGTGTCTTCGGCCAGCGCGCGCATGGCGTCGAGCTCGTGCTCGTTGATCGACATGAGCACGGTTTTGACGTTGACGCGAACGCCGGCGTCGAGCAGGCGGCGGATGCCGGCCATGGCGCGCTTGTGCGAGCCGGGAATGCGCGTCACCTGCTCGTAGACCGGCGCGGTCGCGCCGTAGATGCTGACCTCGACGACGTAGGGCGGCAGCTCGCGGAAGAGATCACAGATCGCGTCGCTGGCCAGGATGCCGTCGCAGAACACCGTCACGATCAGGCCGCGCGCGCGCGCGTGGCGGTAGATCTCGGGGAAGTCCTTGCGCACCATCGGGTCGCCGCCGGTGATCAGCAGATAGAGGCAGCCGGCATCGGCGATGTCGTCGATGACCTGCTTGACCCGATCCGTCGACATCTCGAGCGCGCGCTTGGCGCGCTGCGCGGTCTGATCGCCGAGATAGCAGTGGACGCACTTCAGGTTGCAGCGACTGGTCAGCTCGAGGATGCCCGAGATCGGCACGCGCTCGCGCGCGAGGCGATCGCGGAAGTTGCGCATCCAATCCGCGTCGTCGAGCTGGCCGGGGCCGGGCATGGGGCCGCTGCACGCGGTCAGCGGCTGCGTCGGTTCGGCGGGTGCGGTGGAGGAACGGCTCGGTGATTCCATGGTGCTCGGGCATGGCCGCTGTGGCGCGGCGCTGTCGCAGAGGTTGTCGGAGGCTTCGTCGGAAAAGCATACCCCGTTCGCCCGCATTCGCACATCGCTGTCGACGAGGGCGCGCATCGGGCGAACGGGGAAGAGGGCCGCGCGCGCTACCGGCGCGCGTTCCCCAGGGCGATCATCGGATCGCCCACCAGCGTGTAGACGGCCGGCACGTGGGCCGCGCCGCCCTGCTGGGCGTGGGTGGCGAGCGCTGCGCGCACCGCGTCGCCGAGGCGCAGGCCGCGCGCCAGCGCCGCCTCGTAGAAGGCGTCGGCGATCGGCATGCCGTCGGCGTTGAACACCAGGCCGCTCGGCGACCACAGCGCGATCGCGCCGCCGTCGGCCGAGAGCACCAGCGCCTCCGCCAGGCCGTCGAAGCCCGGGAAGTCGATCCGGCCGACCGAGCAGGTGAACGCGGTCACCACCGGCAGCCGGGCGCCGTTGCCCAGACCGCCGACGACGTCGCCGATCATCAGCAGGCCCTCGTCGGCCAGCTGGCCGATGCCGCCGTGACCGAGATAGCTGACCAGCTGCGCGCCGTCGGCCCAGGCGCCGAGCAGCGCTTGGCGGGTGACGTCGACCGACGCCGGACCGCCGTGGGCGATCGATTCGACGACGTAGCTGGGCGGCAGCTCGTCGATCAGGCGCGCGCTGTCGAGCGCGAACTCGCCGCCGGCGTCGGGATCGTCGGCCAGCCAGGTGATGCGCTGCGACCAGGCGCCCGCCGCGATCGCCTCGCGGGCGACCAGCTTGTCGACGTAGGTCTGGAGCTCCTCGGTCGACAGCACCGGCAGGCGACCGATCGCCAGCTCGGGCACGCCGTCGTCGCCGACCAGATCGGCGAGGCGGTTGTCGCTCGGCACCAGGCCGTCGGGCGTCGCCGCCATCGGCGCCGGCACCAGGTTGCCGCCCGCGCCGAGCACGTCGCGATGGTCGAACGAGCCGTCGCCGACCAGCACGACGTAGGCCGGCGGATCGGCCCAGCGCTCGCGCGCGTGGCGCAGCAGATCGCGGATCGCCCACGGCGTGACGATGCCGTCGCTGAAGGCGTCGTAGACGTCTTCGATCGCGATCACCCGGGTGGTGACGCCCTGGCCGGTGCGGGCCGCGGCCAGCGCGTTCGCGGCCGATGCCAGGCCGTCGCCGGCGATCACCAGATAGCGGCCGACGTTCGACGGCGCGCGCAGGTCGTCGGCGTGATCCGGCCGCAGCGCGATCGGCACCGCGCCGGCCGCTGCCGGCTGCACCCAGTAGCGGGTCGCCGCCGCCGGGCCGCGCACCGTCGCGCTGAAGCCGCCGCTGCCGTCCTCGAGGACGCGGACGTCGGTCAGCATCTTCGGACGCCGCGGATCGGTGACGTCGTAGATCGCCAGATCGCGCGTCGTGAAGCCGCGGAAGCTGACCACCGAGAGGCCCTCGTTCCACGCCAGCAGCGTGTTGTCGACGTTGGCGCGGTAGGCGCGCGGATACTGCAGCGTCGCCCGCGACAGATAGCTCACGGCCGCGTCGAGGCCGCCCGGCAGCGACGCCGACAGCGTCACCTGGTTGAGGCCGTCGCCCGCCAGCTGCGACGCGTCGAAGGCGAATTCGGCGCGGTGGCTGGCGAGGCCGTCCCAGCTCGCGGTGCCGATCGCAGCGCCGTTGAGCGACACGGTCAGGCGGTGGTCGACGATGCCCGGCGCGTCCGAGGCGCCCTGCAGATCGAGGATCAGCTGCGCCTCGCCGTTCGACGGCCAGGGCGCGTCGAGCGCGATCTGCTTGGTGCGGTTGGCCGGATCGTTGGCGATGAAGAACTCCCAGAACCAGGCGTCGGCCTCCGGATCGCTCAGCACGCTGGTCAGCGGCCAGCGATCCTCCTCGTAGACCTGCGTGTCGCTGAACGCTTCGCGCTCGAACGGCCGCCGGTTGACCTCGCCCGACACCGTCTCCATGCGCACGCCCGGCTCGAGCGTCACGCGGTAGACGTTGTCGCGGGTGTAGATGCTGTCGATCGGCTCGGCCCACACGTGCAGTGCGTCGACCGCGCCGCCGACGCCGGTCGCCGCGGCGTGCCAGGCGACGTCGGCGCCGCCCTGGGTGATGCGCAGCGCGCCGCTGTCGGCGCGGCTGCGGATCGCTTCAGGCGTGAGGCCGAAGGCGGTGGCGAGATCGGCGACGGCGATGCGCTGCAGGCCCTCGCCGCGGGTCAGGATCTTGACCGCGTCGACCGCGCCGCCTTCGCCGCGCCGGTCGTCGCGCTGCGGGGGCGCGTGCGGCGCCGCGTCGCCGGCCGCCGGTCGGCGATCGGCGCGGCGGTTCGGCAGCACGCTCGACGCCGCCATCCGCGCGAAGCCGCCGCTGGGCAGCGGCGCCGTCGGACGCAGCGCGCCGCCCGGGGCATCGGCGAATTGGCGGTCGACCGGGCCGAAGAGGCGCGACGTCCCGCGGTGGTCGATCTCGATCAGGCGATAGCGCGCCAGGCCGCCGATGCCGCCGTCGGCGTCGAAGACGCGGTAGACGCCGCCCTGCGGCGCGTGCAGCAGGCCCGGCAGCAGCGCGCCGTGGCCGGGCACGCGCACCGTGCGCCAGCGGCCGAGCGCGTCCTGGCGCTCGAGGCGGAAGCCGACCGTGCCGCTCTCGAGCGCGGTCTCCCAGGTCACCAGCACGCCGCCGTCGCGCGCGACCGCGTCGAAGCGCGACACGAGCGCGTGGGTGGTCGTCGCCAGCAGGTTGACCGCGGTGACGCTGTCGATGTCGCCGGTGTTGGTCGAGGTCGCCTGGAACACCACCGGATCGCGATACGGATCCTGCAGCGGATCGACCAGGCGGCGCAGCTCGTAGTCGCGCTCCTCGCCCGGCACCAGGGTGATGTCGGGATTGCCGTCCATGTCGGTGTCGAAGGTCGGATCGACGACGTCCCAGGTGCCGTCACCGTTGGTGTCGCTCGCCACCTGCGTGTCGACCATGCCGTCGCCGGTGGTGTCGAGCCACAGCTCGGTCGGATGCGGCAGGCCGTCGAGGCCGAAGTAGCCCGCGGCCCCGACGGTGAAGTTGTAGGTGTCGGTCAGCTCGCCCTCGTTGCGGATCGTGCCCGGGAAGACCGCGGTCTCGCCGCCGTTGAGGAAGCGCGTGCCGCCGCCGCTGAGGTCGAAGGCGTCGCTCGCCACCACGGTGGTGGTGTCGGTCGCGCTGCCGAAGAGATCGGGATCGCTCTGCGCCGTGGCGGTGACGAAGGTGGTGTCGACGTCGCCCGGCATCGAACCCGGCGGCGAGTCGACCAGCACGAAGAAGAGCTGGCTGCCGCCGTCGGGCAGGTTGGCGGTGTTGCTGATCTCGAGATCGACGCCCGGCGTGTAGACCCCGTCACCGTTGCTGTCGGCGAAGATCGTCGTCTGCCACAGGTTCGGATCGGGGCTGCTGCTCGGGTTGTTGAGGCTGGTCGCCTGCAGATCGAAGGTCTGCGCGCTGCCGGTGTTGTTGAACACCGTGTGCGGGTAGACGATGCTGCCGTCGATCGGCACGACGCCGCTGTGGTCGGGCACGAGCACGACCGGGCCGGCGGAGGCGGGATCGATCACCAGCGTCTCGTCGAAGGCGAAGTCCTGGATCGCGCTGTTGAGGTTCGACACCGCGGTTAGCGTGGTCGTGTCGGTCACGCCCGGCGTGGTGCCCGGCGGCACCGTCACGCGCACCTGATAGGGCCGCGATTCGTTCGGTGCGAGCGTGCCGGTGCTGATCGTCACGCCGCCGTCCCACACGCCGTCGCCGTCGCTGTCGACCGCCAGCACCGCGCCGGTGTCGGGGTCGATCAGCTCGACCTGCCAGCCCTGATCGCTGACCAGCGTCAGATCGTAGGCGTCGGCGACGTCGCCGGTGTTGGTGACGGTGTGGTTGTAGGTGATCGTCGAACCCGGCGTGGTGACGCCGCTGTTGTTCGGCTCGACCACCAGGCGCAGGACGACGACGTCGTCGGTGACGTCGGCCATCAGCGGCCCCGGTGTCTCGACCGAGTTCGCCTGGGCGGCGTTGGTGACCGTCGTCGTGCTCGGCGGCAGCGACGACGACACCTGCGCGTCGAAGGTCACCTGGAGGGTTTCGCCCGGCAGCAGATCGACGTTGTCGAGGGCGCTGACCAGGGTCGGCGCGTCGGTCGTCGTGAAGCTCAGGGTCGTGCTGATGTCGCCGAAGTTGAGGCCCTGCACCCACGCCGGGAAGGCGGTGAAGGTGCCGAACGGGAAGGCGTTGCGCCGCTCGAGCAGCACGGTGTTGGCGTTGCTGTAGCGCGCGGTCAGCATCGACGCCGGATAGCGCGGGATCGGGGAGCCGAGGCCGTTGGTGACCACCGCCATGCGGCCGTCGGTGGCGGTGTTGAGATCGACCGACACGTTGGCGGTGAGGGCCGTGCCGTCGCCGTCGGCCTTGAAGCGATGGTCGACCGTCAGGTCGTCGTGGGTCATCGTGAAGACGGTGAAGAACGCGTTGCTCGCGAACTCCTTGCCGAGCGCCACGCTGTTGACCGGCGTGCCGCTGTCGTCGACGCCGTTGCCGAGGGCGATCAGCACGCCCTCGGCGCCTTCGCCGTCGCCGTCACGATCGGTGTAGCCACTGCCCCACACCCAGGTGTTGTCGCGCGCGACCGGCGTGCCCAGCGCGCGGATGGCGTACTCGGTAATGGCGTTGGCGCCGTCGCCGAAGTTGGCCACGCTGTCGAATGCCACCTGCTGCACCGTCCACTCGCTGCCCCACTCGACGACCATGACCGTCGTGGTCGCTGCGCCGAGAAAGACCGAGCCGCCGCTGCCGTTGCCGCTGTCGCGCTGCCAGGTGATCGTGCTCGTGCCCGACGGCGTCAGGCGAGCGTGGCAGGTTTTCTGGTTGCCTGCGGTGGTGGACACCGAGTCGCAGCCGGCGCCGTTGTGGCCGCCGAGCAGGGTGACCTGGGCCAGGTTCCACGTCGCCGCGCTCGTATCCGTGCCGCTCAGACCAAAGAAGGGATGCGAGACGCGCCGCACGTCGAGCAGGCGGAAGCCGCTGGCGAGCTCGTCGTTGAGGGTCTCGACGACCGTCACCACGCCGCGCCAGTTGCTGCAGCCGCCGACGCCGGCCGAGCCGCTGCGCTGGATGCTCAGGACGTTCGGCGAGCCGCTCGCCAGCAGCTGGCCGGTGGCGAAGGGATCGGCGGTCAGCGCCGCGTGGTTGCAGTTGGCGCCGACCGAGCCCGTCGAATCGTTCGAGCCCTGGACGAAGGCGAAGTAGTTCGCCGACAGGTCCTGGTTGAGCGTCAGGTTGTAGGTCGAGCCGGTGAACGTGCCCGAGGTGACGTTGGGCACCTCGTATTCGGTGACCCGGAACGTGCGCCGCGGCGGCTGGACGACCGCCTGGCCGCTGCCGCTGACGTAGCTCAGCTCGGCCGGCAGGCTGTCGGTGACCACGACGTCGTTTTGGGTAATGCCGGTGAAGTTGCGCAGGAAGAGGCTGTACTCGACCGTCTGGCCGGGCGACACGATGCCTCCGGCGTCGGACGCCTTGCTGAGATCGAAGGTCGCCGGCGGCTGATAGCCGACGTCGGTCGAGGCCGTGGTCGTGTTGCTGACCGCGGTGACGGTCTGCGGATCGTTGGCGGTGGTCAGCGCGACACCCGGCGGAATGTCGGGATCGGTGTCGTCGACGTCGAGGGTGGTCAGGCCCGGCGGCACGTTGGCCGCGTAGTCGCCGTTGGCGTCGGTGACGACCGTCTGCACCTGGCCGAAGGCATCGGTGACGTTGACGGTGACGCCGGCGAGATCCGGCTCGCCCGGATCCTGCACGCCGTTGCCGTCGAGATCGAGGAAGACGTGGCCGGTGACCGTCGCGTCACCGACGATCGGCACCTGCACCAGGTTCGACGGCGTGGTGCTGAGCTCGTCGGAGGTGACGTCGGCCTGGTTGCTGAGGAAGAGCCCGGCGGTGCTCGAGTTGACCTGCATGCTGAAGCGCAGCACGAAGTCCTGTCCGCCGCCGAGGGTCGGCACCGTGATCTCGAGGATGCTGCCGCTCAGCGTGCCGACGTCGCCGTCGCTGGCGTCGGTCAGGCTGGTGAACGGACCGGCGTTGGTCTGCAGCGCCATGCTCTCGGGGACGTAGGTCGCGTTGACCGGCAGCGGATCGACCAGGCGGACGTTGTTGGCCGCGCCGGCGCCGACGTTGCGCACGCGCACGTCGAAGGTCACCAGCTGGTTGGGCGCGACCTGCGGCGGGTTGCCGACGATTGCCTTGGTGACCTCCAGGCGCGGACCGACCGTGATCAGGTCGACCTCGTTGGAATCGAAGAGCGGCGTCTGGGTGCTCTCGTAGCGCGCCAGGTTGGGAATGCGCGTGCCGGCCGGCACGCCCGGGTTGATCCGCACCTGGAAGCTGAGCGATGCGCTGGTGCCCGCGGGGAAGCTGGCCGCGGTCCACACGACGGCGTTCTGCGCCGCCGAGAAGGTGCCGACGAACGGCCCCGCGTTGACGATCGAGCCGGCTTCGAACAGGGTGTTGGCCGGGATCGGATCGGTGATGAAGACGTTGCTTTCGGCGCTGATGCCGATGTTGTCGACGTCGAGCGTGTAGGTGATCAGCTCACCCGCCTCCGGCGTGGCGTCGGCCGGGGTCTGCGACTTCTCGAAGACGATGTTGGTGCGCACGACGCGGGCGTCGTCGCTCGGGTTGAAAATGCTGCTGAACAGCTCGCCGCGCGCTTCGGCGTCGTTGACCAGCGACGCCGAGGGGCCGGCCGGCAGGTTGATCTGGTAGGTGACGGTCAGCAGCTGGTTGGGGCCCAGGCCGTCGCTGGGAATGCCCGACGGCGGCGACGGCCAGGCGATCGGCCACTCGAGCTCGGTGCGGCCGGTGGTGGCGTCGATCGACGAGGTCGGATCCGGCGTCGTCTGGCTGAGGTCGGGATAGGTGATGCGCGTGCTGCCCATCACGTAGTCGCCCGCGACGACGCCGGTCGGCAGCAGGTCGAGCACGCGCAGGTTGGTCACCGGCGTGAAGTTGCCGCTGCGGACGGTGATCGTGTAGGTCACCAGGCCGCCACTGACCGGCACTGAGGCGCGGCTGGCGCCCTTCTCGAGCAGCAGCACCGGATCGAGGAACGCCTGGTCGGTCGGGTAGATCGTGTAGCCGGTGTCCTGAATCGGGTCGCTGCCGATTGCCTGATCGGTGTCCTGGCCGTACGACACCGCCACCGGGCGGTTCGTGCTGATGCGCGTGCCGGTGTTGTTGTAGTCGGTGTAGTCGAAGATCTTCAGCGCCTGCAGGCTGTTGATGACGTAGGTGTTGTCGGGCAGCGGTGCGGGCTCGGGGAAGTCGTCGCTGTCGAGATCGATCGGATCGAAGATGCCGTCGTTGTCGTAGTCGACCTGGACGAGGGTGTTGTCCTCGAGCGCGGCGACGTAGACCGGCGAGCGGTTGATCGAGTCGCAGAGGTTGTCGACCGGCACCGCCGGCGGATTGACGCAGTCGGCGTCGCCGGTGAAGCTGCTGCGGTTGGCCGAGTTGAAGACCGGATCGTCGACGCCGGGCGCGAAGCCGACCGTGTAGGTATTGGTCAGGAAGCGCGTGGTCAGCCAGGAGTGGCCCCAGTCGTTGTTGAGGCCGCGGTGGTCGTAGGCGCTGACGCCCCAGAACGCGCCGTTGGAGGTCAGGCGGACCGTCGAGCCGTTCGGCACGCCGAGGGGCGCGCCGACCTCGTCCATGTAGCTGACCGACGAACCGGCCGGGACCGACACGGTGGTCGAGCCGCTGGTGTCGGTGATCGTGACGTCGAGCGGGTTCAGCGTGTCGGGGTTGAAGATGTAGAGATTGAACGGCCGGGTGCCGTTGGTGAGCGGGTTGTCACCGGGCGCGGTCGTGACGTAGTCGGTGCCGTAGAGGCGATCGGGCAGCAGCGCGTAGAAGCGGGTCGAGAAGTCGCCTGCCGTGCCGGTGTAGAGCATGCCGGTCAGCGCCGCCGAGGTCGAGATCTGCGTGCCCTGGTTGATGGTCAGGGAGAGGCCGGGACCGGTGTCGATCTGGCCGCGCGACGACCAGTGCTCACCGGCGTCGAGGGTGAAGGCGACCGAGCCGGCGCCCGGGCTGGTGACGGTGACGTTGGTGCCGTCCTGGAACGCGACCAGGTTGAGGCTGACGTACTTGAACGGCGCGAAGGTGCCGGTGTCGCCGTTGAAGTTGTCCTCGCCGACCGGCACGGTGTAGGAGGTCGCTTCGGAGACCGCCTGCAGCGGCAGGATCTCGATCGCACCGCCGATGAAGGGCGAGAGCGGGTCCTGCGCGTGAACCAGCGCGATCGGGCCGCCGCTGGTCAGGATGCGGTCGCCGCCGTCGTAGCGCACGTCGCTGGCGCTGCGCGGGTTGACCGGCACGGAACAGCGCAGATCCGGCGCGCCGCCCGGGCACACCGCGCCGCCGTTGGGATCGGGCACGCGCAGGCCGAGGTTCGAGTTGAAGGTGACCTCTTCGCCCTGCGCCAGCAGATCGTCGGTCGGACCGCCGGTGCACGGGTTGGGTACGGGCGGCGCCGACGGGTTGGGCATCTGGAAGTCGCACACCCGACCGTTGGTGATGTCGCCGTCGCCGAGCACGGTGGTCGACGCCTGCCCGGGGTTGAGCAGATCGGGCTCGAAGCCGTCTTCCCAGTGATCGAAATAGATCACCTGGCCGTCGGCCGACGCGACGATGCTGACCACGCTGTTCATGCCGCGCACGAAGAGATCGCCGACGCCGGGCGCGCCGGTGAGGAAGTCCTCGAAGCCTTCGTCCTGCGCGGTGGCGCGCATCATTTGCCAGACGTGGTCTTCGTGGCCGACCACGAAGTACTCCTGGAATCCCGACGGCACCGCGCCGCGCGCGGGGAGCGTCTGGGCCTGGAAGGACGCTGCGCCCGTCAGCGAGAGGAGAAGTGCAAGGACGAGCACGTGCAACGCGCGCGCGGGCGACGAACAACAACGACGTAGGGTCATGGCAATACCTTCCTTCCGTGACAGAAATCGCACCGCGAAGTGGGTTCCGAAGCGTGGACTGTGTGATCAGGTTGTGCGTGCAAGCAAAGGATAGCAATGCGGATGCGTACTCGGCACGATACGATGTTTACCATTGCATGTTCAATTACATCTGAACATGTGCATTTGTATCGTCCGCACGATCTGCTGTGCACCGATCGATCGCAGCGCTGATCGATCCGGTCGTTGCTGAACGATAGCGACCACTCATGACGTTTTTGATTCACGATATTCCCATGTCCACGAACGACGCCTCGCCGCGCCCTGCCGAAGCCGCCACGCCCTCGTCCGCAGCCTCCTCCGACGTGCCCACGCCGCGCGCGGTCGCCGCGCGCCTGCAGCAGCACGTGATCGGTCAGGAAGAGGCGATCAAAGAAATGGCGATCGCGCTGTCGAAGAAACTGGCGACACTGCGGGTCGGCAATATTTTGATGATCGGCTCGTCGGGCACCGGCAAGACCACCGTTATGCGCGCGGTCGAGCGCATGCTCGCCGAGGACGGCGGCTTGCGGCTGCGCCCGACGGTCGTGCGCATGCACGCCAACGTGCTCGGCGAAGAGGCGCAGCAGGGGCGTCCGGGCGAAGCGGTGCTGCAGCGTCTGATGCAGCAGGCGCGCGATCAGCTCGGCGTGGCGGCCTCGCTCGAGGCGGTGCTCGATCACGCGCTGCGCGGCATCGTCTTCGTCGACGAGATCGACAAGATCCGCAGCCACATCGGTCAGCGTCCCAACGTCGCCGGCATCCGCGCCCAGGAGGCGCTCTTGACCGTGATGGAGAACGAGGCGGTGCCGTTCACGCTGCCGGCATGGGCCGGCGGTGAGACGGTCACGCTCGACTCGAGCGGCCTGCTCTTCGTGTGCGCCGGGGCGTTCGAAGGGCTCTACGACGCCGTCTACGACCGGGTCACGGTCGGGCGCGACAAGGGCGCGCTCAAGCCGACCACCGTCATGGAGGACGGCAAGGTCACCGAGCGCCTCGATTTCCGCCTGCGCGACTGGCTCAAGAACGACGATCTCTTCGAATACGGCATGAGTCCGCAGTTCTTGGCGCGCTACGACGCGGTGGTGCTGCTGCACGATCTGACCGTCGACCAGCTGACCGACATCTTCCTCGAGAGCCCCGAGTCAGGCTATCGCCAGGCGCGCGCCTACTTCGAAGGTCACGGCGTGCATCTGGCGCTCTCGCCCGACGGTGCCCGCCTGATCGCCCGCGAGGCATCGCGCGAGCCGCGGCTCGGCGCGCGCGCGCTGAAGGAGGTGTTTCGCCGGGTGATCCGCGACTACGAATTCGAGCCCCACCGTCACGTCACCGGCGGCGGCGTCCTGCTGCTCGACGCCCCCGACGTTGCCCGCGCGCTCGGCATCAAGCTGCCGGCGTAGCCGCCGGCTGCCGCTCGGATCGGCGGCGCGAAGCATTTTTTTGCCGCGTGCGTCACATTCTGGACCTCTTTGCGTGTACGTAGGGTAGATGTGCGAAATGCCTTCGTGTGTCGACTCCACGGAGGTCCATCTTTGAACGATCGCGATCCACACAGCGAGGCGTCCGCGCGTCCGGCAGATCAGCCCCACGACGCGTTTTTCAAGCTTCTTTTCAAGACCTTCTTCGGCGATCTGCTGCGGCTCGTCGATCCCGAGCTGGCCGAGCTTCTGCGGCTCGACCGCATCGATTTTCTGACGCCGGTGCTCACCGCCGGCCTGGGCAAGCCGCGTCGGTCCGAGGTCGATTTGCTGGCCCATGTGCCGCTGCGCGCAGATGGCGACGCGGCCATCGATGAACCGGAAGAGCGGCTGATCCTGGTGCACGTCGAGATCGAACGGACGTTCAACCGGGCCATGGATGTGCGCATGGCGCGCTACTACCATCAGATCATCGCCCAGCACGAGCAACCGGTTGTGCCGCTGGCGATCTTCCTGCGCGGTGGCCGCGCGCCGCTGCAGATGCGCACGGTCGAGGAGCGCGTCGCGCATCGGGTCACGGGCACCGTCCGCTACGCGGCCTTCTGTCCCGCGCGCTGCGATCCGGCGTTGTATCTCGCGAGCGCGGAGCCCTTCGCCTGGGGCCTGGCCGCGCTGGCGCGGTCGCGCGGTGCGGATCGCGCGGCCAACAAGGCGCTGGCCATCCGCCGCGTCGTGCGCGAGCTGCTACCCTCGAAAGAGTCGTATCTGCTGATGGAAATGATTCAGACTTATCTCACGTTGAACAAGTCGGAGGCAGCGCGCTACGCTGCCATCACCGCGAGCGACCAGGAGGCGATCGAGACCATGACGATGCTCAACTACGAAAAAGCCGTTCAGGAAGGCGAGGTGCGCGGTATCGAGCTCGGCTGGGCGCGCGGCGTCGAGGAGGGTCTTCAGCGTGGCGTGGCGGAGGGCCATCAGCGCGGCGTGGAAGAGGGCCATCAGCGTGGTGTGGAAGAGGGCCGTTTACGCGGCCTGCGCGATACGCTCGAGCTGCTTCTCACCCAGCGATTCGGGCCGCTGTCGGACGGCGACCGGGCGCGACTGCGCGCGATCGACGATCTCGAGCGACTGCGCGCAATGACCGAGCGCGTGCTGCAGGCGCCGTCGCTCGACGCACTCCTGCGCTGAGGCGAGATGATCGATCATCGGCCGCCGCGTCGGAGTCAGCGGCGCCAGAACGCCGGGCTGAAGAGCGCGACGATGACGTAGACCTCGAGGCGTCCGAGCCACATCAGGAGCACCATCAGGAGCTTCTGCCAGTCGAAGAAGAACGCGAAGTTCTGGCTCGGACCGACCGCCGCCAGGCCCGGGCCGACGTTGCCCAGCGTGGTGATCGAAGCGGTTGCCGCGCTGATCAGGTCGACGTTGCCGCCGGCCGCGAGCAGCAGGGTGCCCGTGCCCCAGAGCGCGATGTAGAGGATGAAAAAGCCCATCACCGAGCGCACGACCGCCTCGGGCACCGCACGCCGCGCGACGAACACCGCCAGCACCGCGCTCGGCCGGAAGATCTGCTGAACCTCGCGCATCGCCGCGCGCAGCGCGACCACCAGGCGCATCACCTTCATGCCGCCGGCGGTCGAGCCCGCGCAGCCGCCGACAAAGAGCAGCGCCGCCAGCAGCGCCTTCGACGTCGCCGGCCAGGTGTCGAAGTCGGCGGTGGCGAAGCCGGTCGTGGTCAGCACCGAGACCACCTGGAAGAGCGCGTCGCGCGCCAGCTCCGGCACCGCGGCCCACGTCGTCATCGCCTCGTCGCCGGCGCGGCGCAGGTCGAGCACGATCAGCAGGCTGAACAGGCCGATCAGCAGCAGATAGACCCGCAGCTCGGTGTCGCGCAGGAAGGTGCGCAGCGCGTGGCCGCCGAAGAGGCTGCCGCGCAGGCCGGCCTGGCGCAGACCGATGTAGAGCGAGAAGTTGGCGCCCGCGAGCACCATGAAGGCGATGACGATCCACTCGACCAGCGCCGACTCGAAGGCCGCGATCGACGCGCCGTGGGGCGAAAAACCGCCGGTCGACATGGTGGAGAACGTGTGCGTGAGGGCGTCGTAGAGTGACAGGCCGGCGGCGAGCAGCAGCAGCATCTGGGCGACGCTGAGCACGAGGTAGATGCGCCACAGCGCGCTCGCCGTGTCGTGCACGCGCGGATGCAGGGTCTCGGCGGTCGGACCCGGCACCTCGAGTTTGTAGAGGAAGCGCGCGCCCGGGCCGAGCTCCGACAGCAGCGCGACGAAGAGCACGATGATGCCCATGCCGCCCAGCCACTGGGTGAAGCTGCGCCACAGCAGCACGGCGCGGTCGGCGGCCTCGATGTCGAGCAGGATCGTCGCGCCGGTCGTGGTGAAGCCCGACGCCGCCTCGAACAGCGCGTCGACCGGCGCGTCGACCGTGCCGCTCAGCCAGTAGGGCAGGGCGCCGAACAGCGACGCCAGCATCCAGCCGCCGACGACGATCAAAATGCCGTCGCGGCGGTAGAGCTGACGCATGTCGGCGCCGCGCCCGACGCGCATCAGCGCGGCGCCGATCAGCGCGGTCAGCGCGGCGGTGGCGAGAAACGCCAGCAGGCTGCGCGTCTCGCCGTAGAGCAGCGCGGTCGCCACCGGCAGCAGCTTCGCGGCCGCCAGCACGAGCAGCAGTCGGCCGAGGAAGCCGAGCAGCGGACGCGGGTTCAGCTCGCCGGCTCCTTGCCCGGGAAGAGCAGATGGACCATCGCGATCTCGTCCTTGTGGACAAAGAGAATGACGTTGTCCCCGGCCTGCAGACGGTCGTTGCCGCGCGGTACGAACACCTTCTCGCGGTCGCCGGTGCCGCGCACCACCGCGCCGACGATCAGGCCGCGCGGCGGACGCATCTCCGCCAGCGTCACGCCCGCCGCCGGGCTCGCCTCCGACAGCACGCGCTCGAGCACCTGCGCCTCGCCCTGCTTGAGCGAAACGATGTTCGCCGTGTAGCCGCGCGCGATGTAGTCGCGGATGCGCTCGTAGGCGATCGAGCGCGGCGAGACGATGCGCATCGGGCCGAGCCGCTGCCAGAGCTGCGACGCCTCGCCCTGGGCCACCAGCGCGATCACCTGGCCGACGCCGAGGTCCTGCGCCAGCAGGCTGGCCATCAGGTTGCGCTCGTCCTGGCCGGTGAGGGCGACGAAGGCGTTGGCGCGGCCGATGCTCTCGGCGCGCAGCAGCGCCAGGTCGGTGGCGTCGCCGCGGATCACCTCGAGATCCGGATAGCGCTCGGCGAGCGCGCGCGCGGTGGCGCGGTCGCGCTCGATCACGGTCAGCCGCGGCACCTGGCCGAGCAGCGCCTCGATCACCGTCACGCCGGTGTTGCCGCCGCCCGCGACCACCACCCGCTCGAGGCGCTTGCGGCGCGTGCTCAGCTTGCGCTCGACGCGATCGATGCAGCTCGTGCGGCTGAGGATCAGGGCGTCGTCGCCGGCCTCGGCGCGATCGTCGCCCGACGGGATCACCAGCGTGTCGCCGCGGAAGAGCGCCACCACCAGGCTGCCCTCGGGCATCTCGACCTCGCGCAGCGGCGCGCGCGTGAGGGGCGAGCCGCTGTCGATGTAAATACGGCGCATCTGCACCTTGCCGCCCGCGAGGTACTCCACCGCGAGCGTGTTGTGGCCGAGGATGTGGTTGAGGATGCGGGTGGTCGCCAGCAGCTGCGTCGAGAGCAGCAGATCGACGCCGAACACGTCTTCGTAGAGCCGGCGATGGACCGTTACCTCGTCGGCCAGGCCGACGCGCGCGAGCGTGCGGCGCGCGCCCAGCCGGCGCGCCAGCACCGCGGCGATCAGGTTCGACTCCTCGTTCGACGACACCGCCATGAACAGATCGGTCTGGCCGGCTTCGGCGTCCTCCAGTACGGCCACGTGGGCGCCGTTGCCAGAGACGATCCGCACGTCGAGCTCTTCGTCGATGCGCAGCTGGCGCTCGGGATCGGGCTCGATCACGACCAGATGATGCCCCTGACGCGAGAGGCTGCGGGCGAGATGGAAGCCGACTTCGCCCGCGCCCATGACGACATAGCGCTGCGGCGCGACGGAGGCGCTGCCGTCGCGGGCAGTGGCTGCGGACGATTGCGACATGCCGCGAATCCTATCCCAACCGCCGTTGCACGCTTCGCACACGGGCGTCGATCGCGGGTCGTAGGGTTGACAGGCCTTGTTAAACAGTTGTCAAGATCTCCACGGAGCGCAATAATCAAAGACCCTTCCCCAATTGGACGAAGCCGGCCGCACGCGCGGTCGTTCGTGGGATTTTGATTGCTCGAGGAGTACAGGACATGCGAGGAATTCAGATTGCAGCACTCATCGTGCTGCTCGCTGGGCTGGTCACCCCGGGGATCGTCGCGGCGCAGGACGCCGGGCGCATCGAGGGCCAGATCACGCGCGAGGCCGACGGTCAGACGGTTGCGGCCGTCACGGTCGTGCTCACCGAAACCGGCCAGGTCGCGCTGACCGACGACGACGGTGCGTTCAGCTTCGGCGGCGTCGCGGCGGGCACCTACACGCTGTCGATCAGTCTCGGCAGCAACGCCGACACGCGGTCGGTCACGGTCGAGGCCGGTGCCACCGCCGCCGCCGACCTGACGGTCGACTGGGACGTCAGCTTCGCCGACACGATCACCGTCGTCTCGGCCTCGCGCCGTCGCGAGCGCGTGGTCGACGCACCGGCCTCGGTCACCGCGTTCGCCGAGGAGGAGATCTCGCGCGAGGCCAGCAGCGGCCAGCTCGCGAAAGTGGTCGCCTTCGCCCCCGGCGTCGAGGTCACCCAGAGCGGCCTGACCGACTTCAACCTCAACGCGCGCGGCTTCAACAGCTCGCTCAACCGTCGCGTCCAGACGCTGATCGACGGCCGCGAGCCGAGCGTGCCCTTCCTCGGCTCGACCGACTGGTCGGCCATCACCAACCTCGAGGACATGGCCAGCGTCGAGCTGGTGCGCGGTCCGAGCTCGGCGCTCTACGGCGCCAACGCCTTCAACGGCGTGCTCAACATCATCACCAAGGGCCCGCGCGATTCGGTCGGCGGCCGCGCCACCTTCGGCGGCGGCGAGCAGTCGACCCTGCGCGCCGACGCCTTCACCAGCGTCGATCTCGGCAGCGACTGGTACCTCAAGGCCAGCGCCAGCTATCTCGAGGCCGAGGACTTCGTGCAGTCGCGCGTCGACAGCGTCGAGTACCCCGGCCTGCCGCGCGAAGTGGTCGCACCGGACGACGAATTCGAGTCGCTGAGCGGCACCCTGCGCCTCGACAAGCACGTCGGCGACACGCTCTACACCCTCGAGGGCGGCTACTTCGAGTCGGAGAGCGGCACCGCCGTCACCGGCATCGGCCGCGTCAACATCGGCGACGTCGAACGGCCGTACGCGCGCTTCAACATCAGCCATCCGCGCTTCAACGTGCTCGGCTTCTACAACAGCCGCGAGGCGCCCGACCAGACCACGCTCAGCACCGGCCGGCCGATCTTCCTCGACACCGAGAACTACAAGTTCGAGATCCAGGGCAACCAGGACTGGAACGGCGGCAAGATCCGCCTCGTCGGCGGCGCGTCGTACAAGGAAGAGGACATCGACACGGCCGACTTCGACGGTCGTCAGACGCTGGTCTTCGCGCCGGTGACCCATGACTACACGGGTGTCTTCGGCCAGCTCGATCTGCAGCTGACCGACACCCTCAAGCTGGTCATCGCCGGCCGCTGGGACGACAGCTCGCTGCACGACAGCCAGGTGTCGCCCAAGGCCGCGCTGGTGTGGAACATCACCGGCAGCCAGACCCTGCGCTTCAGCTACAACGAAGCGTTCCAGGTCGCGAACTACTCCGAGTTCTTCCTCGATGCGCCGACCGCGCTCGTGCTCGGCCCGGGCGCGCCGCCGATCTTCGAGGTCGACCTGGCGGCGATCGAAGCCGGCCTGTGCGCGCCGTTCGGCGTCGACTGTGGCTTCGGCACGCCCACCCAGGTGCGCGCGCTCGGCAACGTCGATCTCGAGCTCGAGGAGATCGAATCGTTCGAGATCGGCTACACCGGCATCCTCGCCAACAAGGTGTACCTGACCATCGACGTTTACCGCAACGAGCTGACCAACTTCATCACCGATCTGACGGCCAATCCGTTCGGCGCGATCAACCCCAACTTCGGCGCGTACGCGCCGCCGCCCAACCATCCGGCGCCGGATCTGCTGGTGGGCAACCTGGCGGGTGCGCTCGGTCCGCTCTTCCCGTTCCTCTCGAACAACGTCGACGGCACGCCGATCTTCGCACTCGCGTCATACACCAACGCCGGCGCGGTCGACACCGAGGGCGTCGATCTCGGCCTCAACTTCTACGCCACGCCGCGCTGGCTCTTCGAGTTCACGTACTCGTTCTTCGACTTCGAGATTCAGGAAGCGAGTGTCGCAGGTGATTCGCTGCTGCCGAACGCGCCCGAGCACAAGCTCAGCGCCGGCGTGTCGTACACCGCCCCGACGTACAGCCTCGCGCTCAAGGCGCGCTGGGTCGACGACTTCCTCTGGGCTGCCGGTGTGTTCGCCGGCCCGGTCGAGTCGTACACCGACGTCAGCCTGAGCGCCAACTACCAGGTCAACGAGACGATCTCGCTCGGCCTCAACGTCTCGAACCTCTTCGACGACGACCACTACCAGTCGTTCGGTGGCGATATCCTCGCCCGCCGCGCGATCGGCAGTGTGACCCTGCGCTGGTGAGTTCGGGCGCGATCCGTCGCGCCTGAGATCGCCATTTGCAGGTTCGACGCCCGATGTCCACGCCGTCCCCGCGCAGTGATGCCGGTGACAGTGCG
>JBCCOR010000009.1:0-20739 GCA_039025295.1 Acidobacteriota bacterium | reverse complement strand
TCGACGAGCTGCTCGAGATCGAACCGCGCAGCATCCGTCAGCTGTGGACCAACCCGATGCGCGAGGACGGCCGCTGGGCGCTGATCCTCGAGCAGACCGGCGCGCCGCGTCGGGTGGGCGAAGCGCAGCGGACGGCCGACCAGCGCGGAAACCAGGGCGGCGCGCAGACGATCGGCCTCGACACCGAGTTCAACCGCGACAGCGAAGCCAGCGGACCGCCGGTTTTGCTCTCCGGCGGTGAGGTCGGCAGCGTGCCAGTGGGCTCGCGCATCATCGGCGTCTACAACCCCGACAGCCCCGAGAAGACCTTTCGCGTCTTCTTCGACAGCAACGAAGCCAGCGAGTGGCGCTTCACGGTCAGCATTTTTCAGGCGGCCAACGTCGGCCTGAACCAGCAGATTCCCGGCAGCGGCGGACCGATGGCGCGGCCGCTCAACGCCGCCGACGTCGGCCGTCCGTTCCCACCGGGCGTGGCGCCGCCGGCCGGCGTGCCCAACCCGGCCGCAAACGGCGGCGGCCCAACCGGCCCGGACGGTCGTCCGACGGGCGCTGCCCCGCCGCCGGCCGGTCAGATCCCGATCACCGGCGGACGCCCGATCGGCGGCTGACGCGCCCCGCGTCGTCGCAAACCGCGACGCGCCCATCGGATCACCTCCTGCGCGCATCTTCTACGCTCTCTAGGGAGCCGGCATGCCGCCGGCAAGGAGGTTTCCCATGCGTGAACATCATTCTTCGGCGCCGTCCTCGAGCGGCCGCGCGCTGGTCATCGGCATCGATCGCTATCCGCGGGCGGGTTTCGTGCCGCTCAAGGGCGCGGTCAACGATGCCCGCCGCATGGCGGCGCTGCTGCGCGGCGATCGCTTCGGCATGGCGGTCACGACGCTGCTCGACGACGAGGCGACGCGCGACGCGATCCTCGCCGCGCTCGGCGATCTGGCGCAGCAGGCCGCGCCCGACGCGCCGGTGGTGATCCACTTCAGCGGCCACGGCTCGACCGCCCTCGCCCCGTCGGGTCATCTGATCGAGACCCTGCTGCCCGTCGACACCGGCCGCGATCCGCATCCCAACCGCGACATCACCGGGCCGGAGCTGCTGGCGCGCGTGGCGGCGATCGCGGACGTGACGCCGCACGTCACGCTGATCGTCGATGCCTGCCACAGCGGCGGCGCCCTGCGCGACGACGTCCTGCACGGGGACGCGGAGCGCGACGTCTCGCACGAAGAAGCGGATTCTGACGATCTGCACGAGGACGCCGAGCGCGACGACCCGCACGAAGAAGCGGCGCACGATCCGTCACGCGGCGCTGTGCGCATGGCGCCGCCCGATCGACGTTTGCAGGCGCTCATCGGTCGCAAGACCGACGGCCCGTCGCTCTACGGCTGGGATGGGGATGCGATGCGCGACGTCGATGTGCGCGCGCTTCTGGGCCGGCGCTATGCGCTGATCGCAGCCTGTCGGCCGGATGAGAAGGCTCGGGAGATGCCGGATCCGGCTCGGGCCGGCACCTGGCACGGCGTGCTGACCTGCCATCTGGCGCGGATCGCCGAGTCGTTGGGCGCCCTCGATGCACGCAGCCATCTCGACATCTTCGAGTTGGTTGCCACCCGCATCCGCAGGGCGCGTTCGTACGGTCAGCGGCCGCAGCTCGAAGGTGATCGCGATCGCGCGTTCTTGGGCGTCGCCCAGCGCAGTCGTCCGCACGGTACGACGCTCGACGAGAAGGCATCGACGCCGGACGGCCCCGAATGGCGCCTCGCGCAGGGGCTTTGTCACGGCGTGACCGTCGGCAGTGACTGGCATGTCTATCCCGCCGGCGTGCGGGTCGACGCGGCCGGGGACTTCAACCAGCCCGTGCTTGGGCGGCTCGAGGTCGTCCGGGTGGCGCCGCAGCACGCCTGGGCGCGGCCGGTGATCGATCCTGTGTTCGGAGATGACTTCGATCAGATCGCTGTTCGCCAGTTCGCCGTGCTGATGTCGCAGCCGTCGTCGGCGCCGCGGCTGCGGGTCTTCGTCCGCGATCATCGGCCGTTCGCCGAGCGCCGCGGGAGCGATGTCGACAGCCTGAACAGGGCGATCGACCGTGCGCCTTGGCTGACCAAGGTCGCGAACCGCCGCGCGCCCTGCGATCTGATCGTGCATCGTCTCGTGCCGCGCGACGACGCCGGCGCGCGCGCGGTCGACGCCGTGCCGCAGCTCGGCGCGCTTCGCCAGCCGACATGGGCGGTGGTCGACGCCGCGTCCGGACGCCAGCGCGTGCCGCCGCGTCCCTGCGACGACGATCCGGAGACCGTGCATGCCCTGGTCAATGCGCTCGAGCGCTGGGCGCGCCATCGCCACATCGCCACGCTCGCGCCCGATCCGGCCCACGCCCTGCGCTGGGAGACGCCGCCCGCGGTCACGGTGCTGCGCGCGGCCAGCGCGGCGGCCGCGCAGGAAGGCACGTGGGCGCCGGCCGGCGACGACGCGCAGGGCGCCGATGCGCCGATCGCGATGCAGGAAGGCGAATGCCTGGCGCTGCGCATCCGGCATCACCATCCGGCGACGCTGCACGTATACGTCCTCGACTGCGGCCTGACCGGCGGCGTCGCGCAGCTCTATCCGTCGGCGCTCGGCGCCTTGCGCGATTTGCCGGGCACCGCGTCGCTCTCGATCGGCACCGATCCCCGCATGCCGCTCCAGCTCTTCATTCCGGGCGATCTGCCCTACCGCGGCGAAACCTACGACGATCTTCTCGAGACGCTGGTCATCGTCTTCGCCACCGCGCAGATCGACTTCGGGCCGCTCCTGCACGAGGCGATGCGCACCGGATCCGGGCCGGATCAGGCGACGCCGGCCGACGACGGACTGCGCTGGACGGTCGTGCGGCGCACGCTGCGCGTCCAGCCTGCGTAAGGTTTGCCAGATCGGGGAAGATTTTCCTCGCCGTGAAAGGGAATGGGGCTGGAAGTAGGCTGTGATGCCTTAATTTGGTGAGATTTTCTCTTTAATCGATGCTTTCGGTACTGGCGTCGATCTTGCAGGACTCAAGGGTGCACCGTCGCTTGCGCGGTGCGCCCTACGCTTTTCAACACAATTTATTGAACGATATTGATGGATCGCTTGATCCGGAGACTTTCCCATGAATCCCTTGTACAACGACCCGACCTACATCGAGCCCGAACCGCCGCCCCCGCCCCCGCCCCCGCCGCCGCCGGAACCGGAGCCTGACGTTGCGACCACCGAGACGGTCAGCACCAACCCCACCCCGTCGACTCCTGACAGCGCGGCGACCGATGCAGCCTCGACCTCGACCCCGACCGATACCGTCGAACTCGCCAGCGAGCCGACCCTCTTCGCGCAGGCCGACACGACGGCCGCGACCGAGGCCGGTGCGCCCATCCTGGAGCAGGGCGCGCAGGGCGAGGACGTGCGCGCGGTCGAGAGCGTGCTCGACGCGGTCGGCTACGAAACCGGCAGCGTCGACGGCAACTACGACAACGACACCGCCTTCGCCGTCCGGCGCTTCCAGCAGGACGTCGGCCTGCCCGACACCGGCGACGTCGACGCCACCACCTTCGAGGCGATCGGCACGGCCGCCAACGCTTACAACGCCTGGCTCGAGCAGCCGCTCCTGGCCGACGGCCAGCGCGGACCCGAGGTCGAGCAGCTGCAGTATTCGCTGCGCGTCCTCGGCCGCGATCCGGGCGTGATCGACGGCGTCTACGGCAACGACACGCAGTACGCGGTCGGCCGCTACCAGGAGTCGGTGGGCATCGAGAACACCGGCACCTTCGATCGCCAGACCGCCCAGGCGCTCAACGCCGATCTCAACGCCTACAACGAATGGCTGGGCGAGCCGCTGCTCGAGCGCGGTGCGACCGGTGACCGCGTCGAAAATCTGCAGCTGAGCCTCGAATACATCGGCTATGAAGCGGGCGATATCGACGGTGCCTACGGCAACGACACGGAGTTCGCGGTCAAGCGCATGCAGGAAGACGCGGGCCTGCCGCAGACCGGCACGCTCGATCGCCGCTCGGCGCAGGTGCTCGACGCGAGCGTCGAAGCGCGCACCGAGTGGCTGCAGACGCCGGTCTTGGAGCCGGGCGCGCGCGGCGAGAGCGTCGAATGGGCGCAGAACGTGCTCAACGTCTACGGCTACGACACCGGCGGCGTCGACGGCGCCTACGGCGGCGACACCACGACCGCGGTGCAGCAGTTCCAGCGCGACACCGGCCTCAACGAGACCGGCGTGATCGACAACGCCACGGTCCTCAGGCTCGACGACGCGGCCAGGCACTACGACAACTGGCTGCAGGAGCCCGTGGTCGCGCCGGGTCAGACCGGCGAAGCGGTCACCTGGACGCAGCAGGTGCTGGCGGCCGACGGCCACTACGGCGGCCCGATCGACGGCCAGTACGGCGGCGGCACCGAGCGCGCCGTGAGCAGCTATCAGGCGAGCGTCGGCCTGCCGCAGACCGGCACCGTCGATCGGCGCACCGCCACCGCGCTCAGCGGCACGCTGCGCGGCCTGATCGCCGAGCAGCAGGCGGCGGCCGCGGCGGCCAACCAGCCGCTCCAGATCTCGCGCGACCAGGTGCTGGGTGACATCAGCGCGGCCCAGCAGGAGCTGACCAACGCGTGGGTGCATCACGAAGAAGAGATTCCGAAGAACCTGCTCCAGGGCGCGATCGACCGCCTCCGCGGCGGCGACGACCAGGTCAAGAACATCCAGCGCACGATGGATCGGGTGAGCGATCTCCAGGGCCGCGTCTACGACGGCACCATTTCGCCCGAGGCCGCCTACCGCGAGCTGAACTCGACCATGCAGGGCTACTACAACGAAGCCGCGCGCGTGTACGGCACGATCGCGCGCAACGCCGACTTCGGCGCCGGCCTGACGCGCGGCCTGCGCGACGGCTCGGCGGTAGCGCTCGGCGTCGCGACCGGCAGCCCGATCCCGGCGCTGCTGCAGTCGGAGGCGACCAAGCTCGCCACCACCACCTCGGCCCGCGTGCAGGGCGTCGACATCCCCAACGAGTCGTCGACCCTGATGTGGACCGAGGCTGCGATCAACGGCCAGATGCCGACGCTCGGTGACGCCGAGGTCGTCGCCACGGCGCAGCGCCAGGCGGTGAAAGACGCGGTGATCTCGTCGCTGCAGGGCCAGTACATCACCGCCCGCGGCGCGACGCTCGCCGGCGGCAACCCGGCGGCCGTGCCGGGCGCCGTGACGCGTGCGACGACCGAGTTCGCGATCGGCGAGGGCGGCGTCAACGTCGCCGCGACGACGATCGACGCGGTGCGCGACGGCGATCTCTCGCAGGAAGACGCTGAGCGCATCCGCGACGAGGGCATCCGGTCGGGCATCAACATCGTGACCGCACCGGTTTCGAGCCGCATCGGCAGCTCGACCACCAACCCGGCTGGTCAGATCGGTGCCGACATCGCCACCAACACCGCGCAGACGACGGTCACCACGCTCGCCACCGAAGGCCGCCTGCCGACCGCCGAGGAGTACGGCAACACGATCGGCAACAGCGCGTCGAGCAGCCTCGGCAGCGTGCAGAACAACAACGACGTGCGCAGCACGACGCGCCCCGACGGCGATGCGCCGGTCACCACGGCCGCACCGGTCGACGCCGACGCGACGCCGACGACGCTGATCAACCCGGACGCGCTGATCACGACGCCGGTCGATGGCGATGCGCCGGCGGCGCCGACGACGCTGATCAACCCGGACGCGCCGATCACGACGCCGGTCGACGCCGACGCTTCGCCGACGCTGACGACGCCGCTCCAGGCCGATATGTCGGGGACGACGTTCGATCCCGATGCGCCCACGACCACGGGCGACGTGGCCGCCCAGCCCGATCGCTGGTTCACCCAGCCCGAGGTGACCGGCGGCGATCCGGTGGTGACCACGGCGTACGCGGTGCCGCTGGGACCGGAGCCGGTTCGGATCAACGACCAGCCGTACCATCTGCTCGGCGTCGATCCGGGCAGCGGCGACCTGGTGCTGCGCAACAGCGAGGCCCAGCCGCTGCGCGTGACGCGCGACGATCTCGCCCACCAGAACCGCGGCGACGCCGACTTCGACGCCTCGGCGGCGCGGAACGGCGATACGGTGACCTACGAGGGTCGTCCGTACACGGTCGAGCAGGCTGGTGGCCGCTTCGTCAGCCTGCGTCCGGAGGTTGACAACCCGACTGTGCAGGTGCCGCTGAGCGACATCGACGGCGGCCTCCAGGTCCGCCTCGAATCGGATCCGAACGCGCTCTACCGCCTCGAGGACAGTGGCGATGCCGGCTGGCAGGCGACGCCGATCGACGCCGACGGCAACGCCACGGGCGAAACCCGCTCGGTGACGCCCGACGAGGTGATGGGCCGCTTCGTGCCGGTGCAGGACAACATCCCGCTGATGGACGCGGCCGAGGTCGACGCGCAGAAGTTCGCCAACGACCAGGTCAACAACGGCAGCGCCGTGCGCTTCGACGCGCCGCTGGCGACCGATCGCGTGATCGATCCGCGCCGCGGCATCGGCACGGCCGACGTCCAGGACGTCAACACCGGCGACCAGTCGTCGCTGCTCAACCAGGTGGCCGATCAAATCCGCCAGACCGAGCCGGGTGATCGCATCGTCCTCAACACGCTGCGCTTCGACACCGAGGGTGGCGACAACAACGCCGCCGCTCAGAACGTGATCGACGCCACCATCGAGGCGGCCGAGAACGGCTCGCCGGTCACGCTGGTGACCAACCCGACCGTGCCGGTTCAGGAATACGTGACGCCGGAGACGTGGAGCCGCATGCAGCCCCTGGTCGAGAACGGCACGATCTCGCTGCGCGAGGGCCTGGGCGACAACGCCGACGCCAGCCTGGGCGAGTTCAACCACTCGAAGACCTTCGTCTTCCCCGACAGCGACACGATGATCGTTTCGACCAACCCGGTGTGGATCGACAAGGGCAAGATCGACACCAACATCACGGTCACCGGCGAAGGCGTGCAGCAGTACCAGGACTACGTCGAGAACTATCTCTCGACCGGTCGGGTCGACGAAGGCCGCTATCAGGTGGTTGATCAGATGCGCGAGAACGGCATCCTGGTGAACGATCCGATCACCGGCAGCTACAACGTCGCCGAGGGCTACTTCAGCGCGATCAACGACGCGCAGCAGGGCGTCGACATGTACATCAGCGATCTGCGCTCCGAGTCGACCGCGCAGCTCCTGGTCGACAAGGCCGAGACCGGCGTGCCGGTGAACCTGCGCGTGCGCGGCATCGACGAGCCGTCGCAGCAGGTGCTGCTCGAGGCCATGCGCGCCAACCCCGATCTGCCCCTGACGGTCGGCGTGATCATGCCCAAGGTCGAGACCGCGGGCAACGCCCAGCAGCTGGTCGATCTGGCCGAGTCGGGCATGCCGATCACGATGGACGTCAACAAGATCGAGCCCGAGGCGCAGGCGGTCATCGACGCGGCCCGCGCCAAGAACCCCGATCTGCCGCTCGAGCTCAACGTCGTCGACGAGCCGCTCAACTACTACCACGGCAACTACGTGATCGCCGACGGCCAGACCGATCGCGCCGAGGTCGTGGTGGGCACGGCGTACTTCTGGGACAACCAGCAGAGCAACGCGCTGACGCCGTCGTACGAGATGGGCCTCTCGCTCACCGGCGAGGACGCCCGCTCGTTCATCGACCAGGCCGAGCAGATGGTCGAGACCACCCAGCCGGCGGTGCCCTTCCGTCCCTGATCGGTCTCGCGTCTGAGAAGAACGCTTCCTCGGAGGCAGCTCCAGCGCCCGGCGTCCCTGCGGACGTCGGGCGCTGTCGTTTCCGGGGGGTCGATCGAGGGTTATCGGCCGGCGGCGCGCAGCCGCGCCGCGCATCGGGCGGCGCCTCGACGCGGCCATCGGGCGATCGCGTCGCATGGGCGCAGGCTGGGGAGGGCCGTAGCAAGAGTCGGTGCGGATGGATTCCGCCGTCACAATGGGGCTTCCGCCCCGTGTTCCAGCTCGTGTTTCAGGTGTGGTGCGAGCGCACGCTGCGCACCGATCCCGATCGGGCGCTCGCCTGGGCGCGCCAGGCGCCGGGCTTCGTGCGCGCCTGGCGCCTGCACGAGCGCAAGCCGAGCGCGTGGGGGCGCTTCCAGGTCAACGCCTACGTGCTGCGGGCGATCGCCCACCGCATCGACGGCGACTTCGAGGCCGCCCAGCTCGACTACCAGCGCGCGCTGCAGGCGCTGGTGCAGTTCGCCGGGCACATGCCGCCCAGCGACATCTGCGAGGTCTACCGCCACTACGGCAGTTTTGGGATCCATCGCCGGCGGTTCGCCTTTGCCGAAGCGGCGCTCACGCGCGCCATGGAGCTCGCCGAGCGCATCGACTATCCCGAGTACGAACCCGACGCGCAGGACGTCGGGCGCGTCCACGCCGCGCTCGGGCAGCTGCATCTGAGCTGCGCCGTCTCCAAGCTCGACGTCACCGCCAACCGCGTGCTCGCCGCCGATTCGCTGATCAACCTGGCGACCGTGACCACCTTCAACGCCGATCCGGCCGAGCCGCGGGCGATGGTCACCGAGCTCGAGGACGCGCGGGTCAAGATTCGCGCGCGCACCGGCGCGATTTCCCAATACACCCTGCGCCTCGACTGGCTGCAGGGCCTGCTGCACCACCGCCTCGGCGAGCACGACGCCGCCGCGGCGCTGCTGCGCCAGGTGCGCAACCGCCTCATCCGCAAGAAATTCGATCGCCTCTACCTGATCATCACCCTCGATCTGGCCGAGGCCGAGCGCGCGCGCGGCGACTGGATAACCCTGCGCCGCATGGCCAAGCGCATCGGCGACGTGCTCGAACGCTGCGCCGACAAGGACTTTCCCGAGATCGCGCCCGTGCGCGCCTGGCACGACGCCGTCTTCGCGCGCGATGAGACCACGGCCTGGTCGTCGGGCGCGCTGGAGCAGAGCTGCCTGGCGGCGCTGCCGTACCTGCGCAACGTGAAGGCCGCGTAGCGCAGCGGCCTCGCGCCGTTTCCGCAGGCGGACGATCAGCGCCCGACGTCCCTGTCGACGCCGGGCGTTCTTGCGTGTCAGGACATAATGGGGACAAACGGGATGAGAGTGACGACCACCACGATGCGCCGGCCGATCGCGCGGGCCTCGCGCCACCTCGGCGCCGCGATGGCGCTGTGCGTTGCGCTGCTGCTCGCGATGCCGGCGGCGGCCGCCGCGAAACCTCCTTTGCCGCTCGCGCCGGCCGTCGCCGCGACGCACACGCTCGCGCCGGGCAGCGTCGACGTGTTCCATCTCGAGCTCGCCGCGCCCGGTGCTTATCTGCTCACCGTCGAACAGCGCGATCTCGATGTCGCGGTGCGGGTCGACGGTCCGGACGGCCAAACGCTGCTGGCCGTCGACAGTCCGCTCGATCGGCGCGGCCGGGAGTTCGCGCTGATCGAGGCCGCGGCGGCGGGGCGCTACCGCGTGACCGTGCGCGCGCGCGAGCCGCACGGCGCGGTCGGCGACTACGTCATCCGCTGCGGTTTGCGCGAGACCGATCCGCGCCGGCGTCGGGCCGCACGCTTCACGACCGACGCGGCCCGTCTCTATCACCGGGCCGACGGCCGCGATCCCGACACCTGGCGGCAGGCCATCGACGCCGGCTGGCTGGCGTTCGCCGCCGCGCTCGCCGCGCACGAACCCCGATGGGCGACGCGCGCGCTCTACGTCAACGCCGTGCTCCATCGCCTGCTCGACGACTACCGGCCGGCGCGGGCGCTGGCGCAGCAGACGCTGCCGTTCTTCCTCGCCGACGGCGACGCGGTGTTCGCGGCCAATGCCTGGAACGAGATCGGCCTCGCCAGCTGGCTGCTCGGCGATGTGTCGGCGGCGCGCGCATCGTTCGAGCGCGCTCGCCAGCTGCACGCGCAGGTCCGGCACGACTGGGGCGTTGCGGTGAGCGCGGCCAATCTGTGCCTGATCGATCTCGCTGAGGGCGCGCTGCGCGCGGGCGCCGCGTGCCACGCGCGGGTTCTGCCGCAGCTCGAAGCCGTCCGTGCCCTCGATCTGGCCGGTACCGTCGCCAGCAACGCCGGCCATACCTGGAACCTGCTCGGCGAACCCGAGCGCGCCCTTGCGCACTACCGGTCGGCGCTCGCACTCAGCCAGACGCTCGGCGATCGTCCGCTGCAGGCGCGGGTGCACAACAACCTCGGCGTGCTGCATCGCCAGCTCGGCGACTATCCGCGCGCGCTCGCGGCCTTCGATCAGGCGCTCGTGATCTTCCGCGCGCGCGGTCAGCGACGCTGGCAGGCGCACGTGCTGGGCAACGTCGGCGCGACCTATCAGGCCCTTGGCCGCCGCGCGCGGGCACGGACCCATCATCGCCAGGCGCTCGCCCTGTGGCGAGAGATCGGTCATCGGTCAGGCGAGGCCAACACGCTGGTCAATCTCGCGCTCGCCGATCGCCGCGACGGGCGGCCCGAAGCCGCTGCCGCGGGGCTGCGACGCGCGCTCGATATCTGGCGCGCATCGGGCGATCCGCGCCGCGAAGCGCAGGTGCGCGCGCATCTCGGCCGCCTCGATCTCGACCGCGACGACGGCGACGCGGCGCGCATGCAGCTGCTGCGGGCGACCGCGATCTTTGCGCACGTCGGCGATCTGCTGGGTGCGATCGACGCCGCAATCGATCTCGGTATCGCACACGATCGCCGCGGTGAACCCGCGCGCGCCCGCATGCGCCTGCATGACGCCCTCGCCCGCGCCCGCGCGCTGCCGCATCCTGCCGCGCGGCTGCGCGGGCGACTCGCACTCGCCCGCGTCGAACGCCGCGCTGGCGCACCGGCGCGCGCCCGTCATCACGTCGAAACGGCGATCGAGATCGTCGAGACGGAGCGCGTCAAGATCGGGCCGCCGACCCTGCGGGCGTCGTTCTTCGGCGTATTCCGCGATCTCTACGATCTGCACGTCGATCTGCTGCTCGACGCGGGCGATGCGCGCGGTGCACTGGTCGCTGCCGAGCGGGCGCGGGCGCGCACCCTGCGCGAGCTGCGCGATCGCGCCGCAGGTGCCGCACCCGCCGTCGCCGCCGCATCGCCGCAGCGCGCGCAGCGTCGACGACTGCTGCAGCGGCTCGACGCCAAAACCGCGCGCACCGTCGATCCGGCAACGCCATCGAGCAGGCGTCTTGCGCTCTCCGCCGAGCAGGCCGACATTCTGCGCCAGCTCGACGTTATGGAAATGGCGCGGGCGTCCGGCCCGGCCACCGCGACCGACACCGCCACGACCGTCGACGCGGTGCAGCGGCGGCTCGATGCCGACACCGTGCTGCTGGTCTACGCCCTGGGCGCGACGCGCAGCGTCGTATGGCGCATCGATCGCGCGACGGTGACCGTTCACCCGCTGCCGCCGCGCCGACAGATCGAGCGGCTGGCGCGGCAGGTGCATGACGGACTGCGCCACTTCGATCCGGCGCGCCGCGCCGACGAGCGCGCCGCGGCGGCGCAGCTGGCGGCGTGGATCCTCGGTCCGATCGCCGACGATCTCGACGCGCCGCGCCTCGTCGTGGTGCCCGACGGCGCCCTCGCCTATGTGCCCTTCGCGGTGCTGCCCGCGCCGGACGATGCGCGCATCCGGCTGATCGACCGCCACGAGATCCGCTATCTGCCGGCGGCGTCGATGCTCCGAGCGTCGGCGTCTTCAGCGCGCCGCGACGGGGCCGTTGCGGTGATCGCCGATCCGGTTTTCGCGCGCGACGATCCGCGCCTTGGCCGCCGGATCGACCGCGCTGCCTCGGTGCCAGCGGATGGCCTGATGCCGCGCTTTGCGCGTCTCCCGGGCAGCCGCCGAGAGGCCGAGCGGATCGGCGCGCTCGCCGACGGGCGCGCGGTGCGGCATCTCGTCGACTTCGACGCCCATCGCGGCGCCGTCGCTGATGCGAACCTTGACGCCTACGCGTTCATTCACTTCGCCACCCACGGCGTGCTCGACGCGCGCACGCCTGCGCTGTCGGGACTCGCGCTGTCGGCGTGGGACGCCGACGGTCGACCGCGCAGCGGCCTGCTGCGCCTCCACGATCTCTACGCCATGCGGCTCGACGCGGAGCTGGTTGTGCTCTCGGGATGCCGCACGGCGCTCGGCGCCGAGATGCGCGGCGAGGGCCTGTGGGGCCTCACCAGCGGCTTTCTGTCGGCCGGCGCGCGGCGTGTGGTCGCCAGCCTGTGGCCGGTCGAAGATCGCGCGTCGGCCGCCCTGATGGACCATTTCTACACTGCCCTGTGGCGCGACGGCCAGCCGCCGGCTGCGGCCCTGCGCACCGCCAAGCGCGCCCTGCGCCGCGAGCGTCGCTGGCGCGATCCTTATTTCTGGGCGCCGTTCGTGCTCCAGGGCGACGGATGACGATCGCGCGTCGTCGTCGCCATCTGCTTCGTCCGTTCGATCGACCCCACACCCTCGAGGAATCTCACCATGACCGATCCCCGTGACTTCACCGACATCCCCTTCACGATCCGCCGCGCCGACACCATCGGACAGGTCGAGGTCGACGACACGCTCGAGCTGATCGCCGCCGATCCTGGCACCGATCCCGCTGCCGGCGCCTACCGCGTGCTCTGCCGCGATCCGAGCGGCAAGCTCGTCCGCGAGCTGGCGGTGGTCTGGAATCCGACGCAGCACTGCTTCGAAGGGCCGACCGGGCCGGCCGAAGAAGGGCCGTTCCGCGTCCAGATCTCGCTCTACCAGCAGGCGGGCGCGTACCCGATGAAGGCGCTCTACGGCATCGTGATCGAGCGCGATCCGCAGAGCGTCGGCTCGCTGGCGGCCGACGATCAGCCGCCGCCGGTCGGCGCCGAAGCCTGAGCGCACTGTGCGTCGCGCCGCATTCGTCGACATTTTTTTGCGATCGGGTGCGATGACGCTGCGCGTCGTTCCACTACAGGGATGAGTCGACCGCGCCCCGCTGCGTTGAAGAGCGGCGCAGACGCCGCGTTGAAGAGCGGCGCAGACACCGCGTGGTCATCCCTACACGATCCGCATAGAAGGAACGAACGATGCGCACTCTCCATCCCATCCTCCATCTGCTCCTGACGATTTTCCTGCTCCTGGCCCTGGCGCCCGCCGCCGGCGCCGACTGCCCCGATTCCTCCAAATCGAAGAACGAAGACGACGGCTGGGACGTGTCGGAAGCCAGCGGCGCCGCCGAACTCAACGAGCACGTCACCGCGTATTTCCAAGACAACATCGAGACCTACGAAGACGTCATCGACAAAGGGTTGAAGTGGATCAGCGAGGTCCGAGTGTCCGACTACGAGGTGCTCGATCTCAACTACGTGATCCCCGACGCGATCTACACGCTCGACGCGGTCTTTCCGGTGACCAACTGCACCGATCAGGACGCGAACCAGAGCATCACCCTCTCCAGCGCCAACGAGAGCACCTCGTCGACCTCGTTCGACAAGTGGTACGAGAACACGTCGTCGTACTCCCTGACCACCAGCGCCAGTTTCCAGGGCACCGGCATCGAGGCGACCTTCGAAACATCGGTCAGCGAAGGTGTATCGCAGGGCACGGGCTATGAGGAGACCACCGCCAGCAGCCTCGAGCGCTCGGCCGACACGACCGTACCCGCCAATTCGGGCGTGTTCGCCCTGCTCTACGTGCCCAACTACGTCGGCGATTCGTCGACCTCGGGTACCTTCGCCATTCCCGACAGCGCCAAGGTCGACGTGCGCTGGCGTCATCAGGACAATACGCCCCACGTGTGTCATCACACCTACGCGGATCTGAAAAGCGCGCTCGACGTCAACGGCGACGAGGTCTTGGGCGGCACCAACGGCACGATCGACGTCGATCTCCTCTCTGATTCGACCGTCACCAACAGCGACGGCAGCGTTGTCGCGGTGTCGGTCTCGTTCGTTGCCATGGACGCCGACGACTACGCGTACTACAGCGGCATTCAGTGCGATGGCTTCAGCAGCGGCTCGAGCAGCACCACCACCCTCGCGGTGAGCACGTCGTCGCATGCGACGGCCGATGCGCTGGTGGTCGGTGACGAGATTCCCTACACCGCCGATCTCGAGGCGAAGTACGACTTCCCGGCCGCGCCCTGACGGCTGCGCCGCTGTCGCGCTTGCTACACTCGTGCGATGCCGCGCGCGCTCGATCCGGAACAGCTGAAGGCGCTGGTCGCCGCCATTGAAGCGGGAGACTCGCAGGCCGAGGCGGACCTGGTCGAGACCTTCGGGCGCGGCATCGCGCTGCTGCTCGGTCGCCACGCGCGTCGTCGGGCCGAAGCCGAAGATCTTTATCAGGACACCTTCCGGCTGGCGATTCAGAAGATCCGCGCCGGTACGCTGCATCGGCCCGAGCAATTGCCGGGTTTTCTCAGCGGCCTGGCGCGCAATCTGGCGATCGACCACTACCGCAAGATCGGACGGCGCAAGACCGACACCGCAGGCGATGCGCTGCCCGACGTGCGCAGTCCGGCACCCAGCCCACTCGATCGGCTCGAAGACGCCGAGAACGCGAGCCTGGTGCGTCAGGTGCTCGACGAGATGCCCAGCGCGCGCGACCGCGAGGTGCTCATGCGCTACTACCTGGCCGAGCAGGACCGCGACGCGCTGGCGAGGTCGCTCGGCCTCGACGCGCAGCAGCTGAGTCGCATCCTCTACCGCGCGCGTCAGCGCTACAAGGCGCTCTATCTGGCCCGTTTCGGCGTCGCGGCGCTGCTGCTGGCCATTCTGCTCGTCGCGTATCGGGCGCGGAGACGCTGACGTGGATTACGCTGAGGTCGAGGCCCAGGATCTGGTGACGCGCTACGACCGCGGCACGCTGTCCGCCGAGGAAGAGATGCGCTTCGAGGCACACCTCATGAACTGCCCGGAGACCCAGGAGGCGCTCGTCTACGCGCGCAGTCTGCGCCGCGGTGTGCGCGCGCTGGCCGCCGAGGATGCGCTGCGGGCGTCGGCCGCCGGCCGGTTGGTTCGTTTGCATCGCCGTCCAGCCGTGCGTGTCGGACTGCTGGCCGCGCTGCTGCTGCTGTTCGCCGCGCCCCTGCTCTGGCAGCTGCGCACGACCGCACCGTCCGCCGGCACCGTGTCCAGCCCGCACGTGGTGATGATGAGCGCGATGCGCAGCGCCGACGATCCGTCGACGATCGTCGATCTCGGCAGCGTTGACGGCGAGGCGGTGCTGCTGGCGATCGATCCCGGCGACGAGCCCGGCATCGAAACCTATCGCCTGACGTTGGAGAACGCCGACGGCGCGCCGGTATTCGCCCGCGATGGACTGCGCCTGAACGCGCTCGAGGTCGTGATGGTGCGCGTGCCCGTCGCGCGGCTGCGCACAGGCGCTCATCAGCTGCGCGTCGACGGCGTCACGGTCGACGGCAGCCGCGCAGAGCTGGCTCGCTATCCAGTTCGTATTGTCGGCGAAGCGGGAAGAAACGGGCAGTAGTCCGCTGCTCGCCCGGTGTTCTAGAAAGGTAAAAATTACCGTATCCGGCTGGTTTTCCCTGCGGCTGCTTCGCGGGAGGTACTTCAACCATCGCATTTTGAGTGACTTATGCACCCCATGCGCGCTGTGTGCGTTGGAATCACTTTTGCACGAAAAGAGCGCACGCGCGCATCAACGATTCTCTCCACGGCGCGCAGTCCGGCTCACACAGTCAAGAATCATTTCCCGAGAAAGGAGCCTGCCCGATGGACGCCCCGCGCGTTGACGACCGCTACATCGAGTCGTCCTCACCGCCACTCTTGCCCGATGTGTCGGCCGGTGCGCCGGCGATCGACGATTTCGGCACCGACGCGCCCGCGCGCCCGGCGCTGATGCCCGGCGATGCCGGCCTCGGCGACGTTCTGACGTCGCTCGGTGTGCTGCCGCCCGAGCCGCAGCCCGTGCGCCTGCGCGGCCGCGCCTACCACCTGAGCGACGTCGACGCCGACCGCGGCGAGCTGGTGCTCCGCCGCGACGGTCGTCGCAGCACCCTGCGCCTGCCGCTGCGCGCGCTCGAAGCCGGCCTGCAGGTGCGCCTCGATACCGATCCCCTCGGCCTCTACCATCTCCAAGACGGCGGCGACGACGCGGGCTGGCAGGCGACGCTGATCCACGCCGACGGCACGCCGATGGCGGGTGCGGCGTCGCGGCGGGTCGATCCGCGCGAGGTCATGGCGTCGTATGCCGCCGAGCTCGACGACATACTCGGCGACGACTGAGCGCGGCCAGCGCCGCGCTACGGCGCGGCCAGCGCGGTGGCCGCGGGCGACGCGACCGGATCGCGCGCGACGCGAAAGCCGTAGTCTTTGCGCCGGCGGTCGGCGGCGAGCACCTTGCGTTCGTCGATCGTGCAGCGGGTCGGCACCACGTCGTAGCTGCCGCCGCGCAGCACGCCCGGCGCTGCAGACGGCGCGCGCGGATCGGCCGCAGTCCACTCCCACACGTTGCCGTGCAGGTCGTAGAGGCCGAAGGCGTTGGGCGCGAAGGTGCCGACCGGCGCGGTGCCGTCATGGCCGTCGTCGACCGTGCGGCTGCGGCAGTTGCCGTGCTGCGGCAGCGCGGTGGGATCGTCGCCGAAGGCGTAGGTGTTGGCGCTGCCCGCCGCCGCCGCGTAGGCCCATTCGCGCTCGGTCGGCAGGCGAAAGGGATTGCCCTCGACGCGCTGGTTGAGCGCGGCGATGAACGCCTCGGCGTCGACGCGTCGGATGCGCTCGACCGGCCGGTTGGCGCCGGGCCAGCCGCTGTTGTGCGGCCGATCGGGCATCAGCGCCGACCACTGCGCCTGCGTTACCTCGTAGAGCCCGAGGCAGAACGGCCGCGCGGCGCCGCGCGCCGGCCAGCGATCGAGCGCGTCGCGCGCGCGCAGCGCCGCACCCGCGGCCTGCGTCGACGCCATCGGCAGGGGCACCGTGCCGGCCGGCACGAGCGTCATCGGCAGCGTCACGCCCGGCGGTGCGGGGCAGGCGGGCGGGTTCGCCCACGCAACCCGGCGATCGGCGTCGTCCGCCGCGGATGCGGGGTTCGCATCGGGCGCGTCGTCGACGCGTTCGAGGGTCACCGTGCCTTCGACGGCGGGCGCGCGCCGTACGTCGAGCGCGCCGACGGCGGTGAGCGCCAGTCCGACGATCGCCAGTCCGGCGATCGCGGCCAGCGTGCGCGCCAGCCACGGCCGCGCGCGCAGCGCGGCGACCGGCGCGGTCGGCAGCGCGCGGCGCGGCGGCACGAGCGACGCGTTGAGCGGGGCGTCGGGATGGGCGAGCACGATCGGCAGGGACCAGGTCGCGTCGCTGCGCTCGCGAAACAGCTGCAGTCGCACGGCGTCGATGGCGTCGACCACCGCGTCACCCTCGGCCAGGCGGGCGTAGAGGCGCGCGGCGAAGTCGGCGGCGGCACCGTCGGCGATGCGGGCGCGCATGGCGACCACGGTAGGGATGCCGAGCTGGATCAGGCTGCGCGCCAGGCCGGCGTGGACGTCGCCGCGGCGCGACGCGCGCGCGCCGTCGCAGGCGTTGAGCACCGCCAGGCGCACGCCGCAGTCGCGCAGCGCGGTCGCGAGGCGTCGATCGGCGACGGGATCGATATCGCCGTCCGCGCTTTCGAACAGCAGATCGCCGCGGTCGTCGTCGCGGGCGTAGCGGCCGTGGCCGATGAAGTGCAGCACGTCGCAGGGCTGTGCGTCGAGATGCTGGAGCAGATCGTCGAGGGTGCCACCCGGCAGGCGATGCAGCGTCACCTGACCGCGGTCGACGGGCGCGGCCAGCGCCTGCTCGATCCGCCGCCACTCGCGCTCGACCGCCAGTTTGTCGACCCGGCGCGGCGCGGCGATGGCGACCGTCACGTGCAGGACGCGATCGTCGTCCGGCGGCGCGACCCGCGCGGCCACGTCGCGCAGGCGCACGATCGAGATGGCGCCGTCGGCGATGAGGAACTGTCCGTCCTCGGGATCGCAGAGCGCCTCCCACGGCAGCGCGTCGAGCTCGGGTGCGTCGATGTGGGAGAAGATCCGCAGCTGCACGTCGGCGGCGCGCGCCCGGGTGCGCGCGGCGCGGTAGGCGACCAGCATCTCGCCTTTGAGCAGCAGGCCGAAGAGCTCGGTGCCCAGGCGACGCAGCGCGCCCAGCCGAGGTGCGGTCGACGGCGCGGCGGGCGGATGCCCGAGATCGCGCGTCGTCGCCGCGGCGCGGGGCGCGGCGCTGGCGTTCGCCTCGAGCAGGCGGCCGAGGAAGAGATCGCGGTACAGCTGCGGCGTGTGGCTGGTCAGGCGCAGGCGGTAGCGGCCGCGCTGCAGGCGCTCGAGACGCAGATCGAGACGCACGACGGGTGCGTCGTCGCCGCTCATTGTCCCGCCCTGGACGCACACAGGCGTCGCAACAACACGTGGTTCGAAAACATCAGATCCACCTCCGGATCATGAACAACAGATCCCACGAGTATAGACCCGCTGGCGCGCCGTGCGTTTCAGGCCGCCGCGGTGATGCGCAGAACGGGAAACGCCCGGCGTCCGCGGGGTGTGCGGAGGCCGGGCGCTGGGGCTCGGGGGCGGATGCGCGATGCGTCAGCGCGCGGCGACGTCGAAGCTGCGTCGCGCGCCGTCGGGCGACTCGACGATCACGAAGCCCGCGGGCTTGTACGCCTCGAGCACGGCTTCGATCCGCCGAACGTCGGCATGCCCGTCGACGTCGAAGACGACTTGCACGCTGCCGTCGGTCAGCGGCGTGGCCGTGCCCCGGTAGGTGATCAGCGGGCCGGTGTCGACCACGCGCTCGGGCGTCGATTCCGGGGGCAGCGTGCGCGGGAAGCTGCGGCGCATGCGCATCGAGCCCCGCTGTTCGCCCTCGGGCAGACCGCCAGCGAGCAGCTCGGCGAAGAGCACATCGAGCCCGTCGAGGGCGCGCAGCGCCTGGCGCAGCGGTTCGCTCGGCGACAGAATGTCTTGCACGATGGTCACCTTGCCTTCGTCGATCCAGCGCTGGAGGTCTGCGGGCGTGATGCCGAGCTCTTCGGCGGGTCGGGCCTTGGGCAGTGCGGTGCTCTCGGGTGGCGGCTCAACCGTGTTGCAATTGCCAAGGGTTCGGCAGAACGTGAATACAGCACATGGCGGACCGCCCGTACACAAACGAAGTTCACGAACCTGGCAATCGGTGCCGCCCCAGTTGGGCCAGTACGAAGGCGTACAGGCGCTATTCATGCAAGTTTCACAGACGGCTTGGCTGGCGCTGGGAATCGCCAAGAAACACAGGGCGATGATGGCAAAGATTGCGTGGTTGAAGCGCATACGTTCATGCCTCCTCGTTGAATGGCGGGATCAAACGTTACGCTAGCTGCAGCCGACAGTATGCGTCAAATCCAAATTACAGAATTATTGTCAAATAAAAACGCACTCTACCCCCAGCGCAATCCAATCATCCGGGAATTCGTGAACCAATCGTCTGTCCGAACCTATCGCGCCGGCTGGCAGGTCTGGCAGAGATAAAGCCGGCGGCTGGCCTTGTCGATCTTTTCGATCGCGTCGCCGCAGGTGTAGCAGCGCTTGCCGGCGCGTGCAAAGACGTGATGGCGGTACTGCGCGCGCCGCACGCCCCGCGCCTTCATCGCCTCGGCGCGCGCGAGATCGTTGGTGATGCCCTTGGTTTCGTACGACTGTCGCGGCAGGGCGAGGATGGCGCGCGCCAGCGAGCGCTGCTCCGCCACGTCGAGATCGTCGGGACGGACGTCGGGATGCAGGCCGACGACGTGCAGGATCTCCGAGCGCAGGTAGTTGCCGATGCCGGCGACGAAGCCCTGGTCGAGCAGCAGGCCGCCGAGACCGCGGCGGCGGAAGCGGCGGTCCGTGAGCTGGGCGAGGATCGCGTCCTCGGGCACGTCGGGATCGACCGCGTCAGGACCGAGCTTGCGGATGTAGTCGTGCCGGTCGACGTCGGCGGGATCGAGCACCGCGATGTCCGACGCGCTGTAGAGCCGCGCGACGTGGCGGTCGTTGTGGATCGCGAGGCGCAGCTGGCGGGTGGTGTCGGGCGGATCGGCGTCGGCGCGGCCCACCATCCAGCGGCCGTAGAGCTGGTTGTGGCTGTAGATCACCGGGCCGTCGGCGAAGCGCACCAGCATCGCCTTGCCGCGCGCCCGCACCGACGCGACGTCGCGGCCGACCAGGGTTTCGGCGTGGGGCGCGAGTGCGTCGAAGGCGAAGAAAACCGCCGTGGTCGCCCGGCCGCGCAGCGCGCGATCGAGCTGCGCGGCCTCGCGCCAGATCTCCGGACCTTCCGGCACGTCGCCCGTCAGCCGCCCGCGGCGCGATCGACGATCGCGGCGTGTTTGCCGTCGTCCGCGTCGCGGCGCCGGGCGAGATGCGACCGGGCATCGTGCGCCGGCGGCAGGGTGAGCACGAAGCAGGCGCCGTCCGGCAGATCGTTCGGCAGCGCGTCGCGCCCGCCGGCGTCGCCGCCGCAGTAGGTCACCCGGCCGTCCTGGGCGCGGGCGAGCGCGTTGACCAGCGCCAGGCCGAGCCCGAGGCCGGCCGGACCGTCGGGTGCAGCGCCGCGGGCGAACGGCTTGAACGCCCGGCGCTGCAGCGGACGCGGCAGGCCCGGGCCGCCGTCGGCGAGGATCATCCGCGGACGGCCGCCGGGCGCGTCGACCCGCACCACCGCCCGCCGATCGTCGGCGTCGCGGCTGTATTTCTCGGCGTTGTCGAGCAGGTTGTGGACGATCTGCACCAGCGCGTCGGCGTCGAAGCGCGCCGGCACCGGCGCGGCGTCCGCGCGCTGCAGCGGACGCGGCAGG
>JBCCOR010000008.1:0-21353 GCA_039025295.1 Acidobacteriota bacterium | reverse complement strand
TGTTCGATCGGTTCGGCCACGGCGCGGTCTCCAGAAATCAGGTGAGCTGTTCCGACCACGCCCGGTCGTCGCGAACGACCAGGGCGATCGACTCGGACGGTCCCCAGGTGCCGGCCATGTAGGCGCGCGGCGCGTCGCCGCGCTCGGACCACGCGTCGAGGATCGGCTCGATCCATCGCCACGCGGTCTCGACCTCCTCGCGATGCATGAACAGGGTCGCGTTGCCGCGGATCACGTCGAGGAGGAGGCGCTCATAGGCGCCGGGCGTGCGCTGTTTGAAGGTCTCGGCGAGATTGAGGTTGAGATCTTCGGCGCGCAGCTTCATGCCGATGCCGGGAACCTTGACCATCATACCGAGTCGAATGCTCTCGTTCGGCTGCAGGCGAATGACCAGGCGATTGTCCTGGATCGCGCCGGCTTTGTCGGCGAAGAGGCGATGCGGCACGGCGCGGAAGTGGATGACGATCTCCGACTGCCGCTGCTGCATGCGCTTGCCGGTACGCAGGTAAAACGGCACGCCGGCCCAGCGCCAGTTGTCGATCTCGGCCTTGATCGCGACGAAGGTCTCGGTGGTCGAGTCGGGCGCGACGCGGTCTTCGTCGAGATAGTGCTTCACCGGCTGGCCGTCGATCGCGCCCGCGCGGTACTGGCCGCGCACGGTCTTGTCGTGGACGTCGCGCTCGGCGATCGGCCGCAGCGCGCGCAGCACCTTGATCTTCTCCTCGCGGATCGAGGTTTGATCGAGGCGCGCGGGCGGCTCCATCGCCACCAGGCAGAGCAGCTGCAGGATGTGGTTCTGCACCATGTCGCGCAGCGCGCCGGCGTGGTCGTAATAGCTGCCGCGGCCTTCGATGCCGATGCTCTCGGCGACCGTGATCTGGACGTGATCGACGTGCTCGGCGCGCCACATCGGCTCGAAGAGCGCGTTGCCGAAGCGCAGCGCCATCAGGTTCTGCACGGTCTCTTTGCCGAGGTAGTGGTCGATGCGGTAAATCTGGTCTTCGTTCGGAAACGCGTTGGCGACGGCGTGGTTGATCGCCTGCGCCGACGCCAGATCGTGGCCGATCGGCTTCTCGAGCACGATGCGGGTCGAGTCGGTGATCAGGCCGGCCTCGCGCACCGCCTGGCTGATCGCGCCGTAGAGCTGCGGCGGCGTCGACAGATAGAACACGCGCTCGGCGTCGGGGCGCTCGCCGAGCAGCGATTCGAGCGGCCCGTAGCTGGCGCGGTCGGCGGCGCTGACGTGCGCATACACCAGGCGCTCGGCGAAGCGCTGCCAGACATCGTCGCGAAAAGCGCCCTCGGGCAGATGGATGCGCAGATGCTCGGCAACCTCCTCGCGGTAGGCCTCGGTCGACAGCGCGTGGCGCGTCACGCCGATGATGCGTCCGGGGGGCAGCACGCTGTCGAGATCGAGCAGGTACAGCGACGGCAGCAGCTTGCGCCGCGCCAGATCGCCGTTGGCGCCGATTACGACCATGTCGAAGTCGATCGAGGCGGTCGCACTCACGAACCGGTCTCCGCGTCGGTCGACGGTGCGAAGTCGGCGGTGGCCTCGCGGGCGAGCTGGGTAATGCGATTCCAGTCGCCTGCGGCGACCGCGGCCGTCGGTGCGAGCCACGAACCGCCGACGCAGAGCACGTTGGGCAGCGCGAGGTAGTCACGGTAGCTGCCGGCGGTGATGCCGCCGGTCGGGCAGAAGGTCAGATCGGGCAGCGGACCGCCCAGCGCCCGCACCAGCGGCAGGCCGCCGGCGGGCTCGGCGGGGAAGAGCTTGAGGACGCGGTAGCCCAGCTCGCGCGCGCGCATCGCCTCCGACGGCGTCATCACGCCCGGCAGCAGCGGCAGCTCGGCGCGGCGGGCGGCGTCGGCCATGGCCGTGGTCAAGCCCGGGCTGACGACGAAGCGCGCGCCCGCGGCGCGCACGGCGCGCAGATCGCCGGCGCGCGTCACCGTGCCGGCGCCGACGATCGCCTCGGGCAGCTCGTTGGCGATCCGGCGGATGGCCTCGAAGGCGCAGTCGGTGCGCAGCGTCACCTCGAGCACGGGCACGCCGCCCGCAACCAGGGCCTGCGCCAGCGGCACGGCGTGGTCGGCGTTGTGGATGGTCAGCACGGGCACGACGGGCGTGCGCGAGAGGATTTCTTGAATGGTCAGCACGATCGGCATCTCCTGAACCGCGGCGCCGTGTGACGCACGCGGGGTTGCTGCTGCTTGCGGATGGTACGCGCCGAGCGGAAATCCGCTCAGCGCAGGCGGGCTGAGGATAACCGGTTGCCGACGCCCGCGCCAAACCGGCCGCCGACGCCGCGGACCGCGATCGGTCCGCGCGGCGGTCGGCGGGTCGACTAGCATAGGCGCATGCAAGATCTTCATCCGACCGTCGCCGACGTGACCGAACGCGTCCGCGCGCGCAGCCGCGCGTCGCGCGATGCCTACCTGACCCGCACGCGCGCCGCGGCCGTTCGCGGTCCGCGCCGCAGCGCGCTGTCCTGCTCCAACCTCGCCCACGGCTTCGCGGCGTGCAACCTGCACGACAAGAACGCGCTCAAGGGCGACCAGCAGGCCAACGTCGCCATCGTTTCGGCCTACAACGACATGCTCTCGGCGCATCAGCCGCTGGCCGCCTATCCGCCGATCATCCAGGAGGCCGCGCGCGCGGCCGGCGCCGTGGCGCAGTTCGCCGGGGGCGTGCCGGCGATGTGCGACGGCGTCACCCAGGGCCAGGCCGGCATGGAGCTGAGCCTGTTCAGCCGCGACGTGATCGCGCTCTCGACCGCGATCGCGCTCTCGCACGACATGTTCGACGGCGGCATCTGCCTCGGCGTCTGCGACAAGATCGTGCCGGGCCTCCTGATCGGCGCCCTCGGCTTCGGCCATCTGCCGTTCGCCTTCCTGCCCGCCGGCCCGATGCCGAGCGGCCTGCCCAACAAGGAAAAGGCGCGCATCCGCCAGCTCTACGCCGAGGGCAAGATCGACCGCGCGACGCTGCTCGAGGCCGAGTCGCAGTCGTACCACTCGCCCGGCACGTGCACGTTCTACGGCACGGCGAACAGCAACCAGATGTTCATGGAGATCATGGGCCTGCATCTGCCGGGGGCGTCGTTCGAGAACCCCGGCACGCCGCTGCGCGAGGCGCTGGTGCGCGCCACCGCCCGGCGCGTGGCGGTCCTCGCCGGCCGCGCGACGGCCCGGCGCGACGGCACCGACGTCGACGCCGACACGGCGCCGCTGGCCGAGATCATCGACGAGCGCGCGCTGATCAACGCGGTCGTCGGCCTGCTCGCCACCGGCGGCTCGACCAACCACACCATCCACCTGATCGCGATCGGCCGCGCCGCCGGCATCCGGCTGGACTGGGACGACTTCGACGCCCTCTCCGGCGTCGTGCCGCTGCTGACGCGGGTCTATCCCAACGGCAGCGCCGACGTGAACCACTTCCACGCCGCCGGCGGCCTCGCCTACCTGATCGGCCAGCTGATCGACGGCGGCCTGCTCCACCGCGACGTGCGCACGATCGCCGATGGCCTGGTCGCGCCCGACGTGCGCGGCCTCGACGCCTACCGCTACGTGCCGCAGCTCGGCGACGACGGCGCGCTCGCGTGGGTCGACGGACCGACGGCCAGCGGCGATGCCGACATCGTGCGCCCGGTCGACGAGCCGTTCCAGACGACGGGCGGCCTGCAGCGCGTGGTCGGCAACCTCGGCCGGGCGGTGGTCAAGACCTCGGCGGTCGATCCCGAACAGCGCGCGATCGAGGCGCCGGCGATGATTTTCGAGCGCCAGGAGGACCTGATCCGCGCCTTCCAGGCGGGCGAGATGAACCGCGATCTGGTCGCGGTCGTCCGCGGCCAGGGTCCGCGCGCCAACGGCATGCCCGAGCTCCACAAGCTGATGCCGCCGCTGCGCGTGCTGCAGGATCGCGGCCACCGCGTCGCCCTGGTCACCGACGGCCGGCTGTCGGGCGCGTCGGGGCGGGTGTCGGCGGCGATCCACGTCACGCCCGAGGCGTTCGGCGACGGACCGCTCGCCCGCCTGCGCGAAGGCGACGTGGTGCGTCTCGATCCGGCGGCGGGCGTGCTCGAAGCGCGCGTCGACGCGCAGGAATGGGCGGCGCGCACGCCGGCGTCGATCGATCGCGAGGCCTTCCGCAGCGGCCTGGGACGCGAGCTCTTCTCGACCTTCCGCCACGCCTCGACCGGCGCCGAGATGGGCGCGATGACCTTCGGCGGCTTCGTCGCCCACGACCGCGATGACGTGCCCGTCGAGATCGACGCGTCGAGCCGTACGCCCGAGGGCTTCTACGCCCGCGCCTGAGCTGTCCATCGCCTGTCGAAGAATCTGCGCCGAGGCATTGCCCCGGCGCAGGAAATCAGAAATCATCAGGACGTGTTTCGAATCTTGGTTCTCCTGCCCGCGCTCGGCAGCGCCTGGCTGCTGTGGTCGGGGTTTTTCAACGTCCGCATGATGAGCTTCGGCGTCATCTCGTGCGTCGGAACCGCGCTCCTGTGCTGGCGCATGGGCATCGCCGACGAAGAAAGTCAGCCGCTCGCTTTGCTGCCCGGCATCGTGACCTATCTGCCCTGGCTGCTGTGGCAGATCGTGATCTCGAACCTGGCGGTGGCGCGGGTCATCCTGACGCCGTCGCTGCCGATCGCGCCGCAGCTGCTGCGGGTGCGCGCGTCGCAGAAAACCACGGTCGGCCTGGTGACCCACGCCAACTCCATCACGCTCACGCCCGGCACCGTGACCCTCGACATCGGCACCGGCAGCGCGCTGGTGCACGCCCTGACGCGCGACTCGGCGCGCGGCGTGCTCGACGGCGCGATCGATCGGCGCGTCAGCCGGCTCGAGGGCCCGGCGGATCCGATGAAGCTGCGCGGCGCCCAGCCGGCACCGCACGACGAGGATTCGTCGGCATGATGTTCGGCGCCGCGATGGCGGGCATCCTCATCACCATGCTGCTCGCGCTGGTGCGGGCGGCGCTCGGGCCGTCGGTCTACGACCGGCTGCTGGCGGCGAATATGTTCGGCACCAAGACGATGATGCTGATCGCGGTCAGCGGCTTCTGGCAGGGCCGCCCCGAATGGCTCGACCTGGCGCTGGTCTACGCGCTGGTCAACTTCGCGTCGATGGTGGCCGTGCTCAAGTACGTGCGCTTCGGCTCGCTCGGCGACGGCGTCGCCGACACCGAAGCGGCCGCGGCGACCGCCGGCGATCTGCCGCCGCCGCTCGAATCGACCGGCAGCTGGGGCGCGGTCACCCAGATCAAAAACTGGAAACCGCCGCACTACGGCGAAGGCCCGATGCCGTGAACGGCGGCGGCGATATCCCGCTGCTGACGATGATCGTCGACGGCATCTCCTGGTTCGCGCTGGTGAGCGGGGCGCTGCTGTGCGTGATCGGCGGCATCGGCCTGCTGCGGCTGCCCGATCTCTACAGCCGCTCGCACGCCGCCAGCCTGACCGACACCCTCGGCGCGCTGCTGATCTTCGGCGGCCTCACGCTGCAGGCGGGCCCGACGCTGATCGCCGCCAAGCTGGTGATGCTGGTCGTGCTGCTGCTGATCACGACGCCGCTGGCGGCGCACGCGCTGATGCGCGCCGCCTTCGCCCGCGGCCTGCCGATGCAGATCGAACCACCCGCGGACGACGACGCGTCGCAGGAGACCGGGACATGATCGCCGAGCTGACCCTTTTCGCCTTTCTGCTGGTGATCGCGGTGACCATCGCGCGCATGCGCAATCTGTTCACCGCCGCCATGCTCAGCGCGATCTTCAGCCTGCTCTCGGCAGGCCTGTTCACGCTCATGGACGCGGTCGACGTCGCCTTCACCGAGGCGGCCGTCGGCGCCGGCATCTCGACCGTGCTGATCCTCGGCGCGCTGGCGCGCATCCCGCGCCACGAGCTGAAGCAGCGACCGCAGGTGATGCCGTTCCTCGTGGTCGTCCTGACCGGGGCCGCGCTGCTCTACGGCATCGTCGACATGCCGAGCTACGGCGATCCCGAGGCGCCGATCCATCAGCATCTCGCGCCCGAGTACATCGCCGGCACCGCCAACGATTTCGAAATCCCCAACATCGTCACGGCGATCCTGGGCAGCTACCGCGGCTACGACACCTTCGGCGAGGTCGTGGTGGTCTTCACCGCCGCGGTCGGCGTGCTGCTGCTGCTCGCCGACCGCCGCCCGCGCCGGCGCGCGCCGAAGAGCGAGCTGTGATGCAGGAACCCAAGCATTTCGGCGCGGTCGATCCCGAGCGCGTGCGCCGGACGCTTCGGCCGCAGCCGATGCACCGCAAGGTGATCGTGCGCGTGGTCAGCAAGGCGCTGATTCCGTACATCCTGCTCTTCGGTCTGTACGTCCAATTCCACGGCGATTTCGGACCCGGCGGCGGCTTCCAGGCCGGCGCGATCTTCGCCGCGGGCCTGGTGCTCTACGGCCTGATCTACGGCATCCGTCCGCTGCGCCAGGCGGTGCCGGGCCGCGTCCTCGAACGGCTCTTCGCCGGCGGCGTGCTGCTCTACGGCGGCACCGGCCTGGCCTCGTTCCTGCGCGGCGGCAACTTCTTGGACTACGGCGTGCTGCTCTACGACCCGATCCACGCCCGCCACGAGGGCCTGCTGCTGATCGAGCTCGGCGTCGGCCTGACGGTGGCCTGCGTGCTGACCTCGATCTTCTACGCGTTCGCCAGCTGGAGCCCGGAGGACTAGACGGTCATGGCGGAAACCTTCTTCGGCGGCCTGCACCTCGGCCTGTGGAACTACGTCGCCGTCATCGTGCTGATGATGACCGGTCTGTACATCGTCATCGCGCGCAATCACCTGATCAAGAAGCTGATCGGCCTGAACATCTTCCAGGTCTCGGTCTTCCTGTTCTACGTCTCGATCGCCAAGGTGGACGGCGGCACGGCGCCGGTGTTCCCGACCGACGACGCCGGCGCGCTCGTAACCGAGGGCATGGTGTTCTCGAACCCGCTGCCGCACGTGCTCATGCTGACCGCGATCGTCGTCGGCGTGGCGACGACGGCGCTCGGCCTGGCCCTGGCGATGCGCATTCAAGACGCCTTCGGCACGGTCGAAGAAGACGAGATCCTCCGCATCTTCGCGCGCAACGACACCCCGGTCAGCGCCGTCGACGACGTGCACTGACCGCACCCTTCGTGCCGAGCCCTACGCCCTGAGCCCTTCATCGTGAGCGATCCGCAGCAGGCCGCGACCGCGGCGTCCTTCCTCGATCACCTGCCCGCGCTGCAGGTGCTGGTGCCGCTGATGAGCGCACCGCTCTGCCTGCTGGCGCGCAACGCGTTCGCCGCGCGGCTGATCTCGCGCATCGCGGGCCTGACCACCCTCGGCATCGCGATCAGTCTGCTGCAGCGGGTGCGCGCCGAGGGCGTGATCAGCTACGCCCTCGGCGGCTGGGCGCCGCCGCTCGGCATCGAGTACCGCATCGACGCGCTCAACGTCTATCTGCTGCTGGTGGTCGCGTCGATCGCCGCGGTGGTGCTGCTCTTCGGGCCCGGACGCGCCGGCGCCCGCATTCCCGAGAGCCGACGCAATCTGTTCTACGCCGCGACGCTCCTGACCATCGCCGGCCTGCTCGGCATGGCGATCACCGGCGACATCTTCAACGTTTTCGTCTTCCTCGAGATCTCGTCGCTGTCGTCGTACAGCCTGGTCGCTCTGGGTTCGAACCGCCGCGCCCTGATGGCCGCGTTCTCCTACCTGATCGTCGGCGCGATCGGCGCGACCTTCCTGCTGATCGGCATCGGGCTGATGTACCAGATGACCGGCACGCTCAACCTGGTCGATCTCGCCGAGCGCCTGCCGGCCGTGCTCGGTACGCGCACGCTGCTGGTCGCCTTCTCGTTCCTGGTGGTCGGCCTGTCGATCAAGCTCGCCGTCTTCCCGCTGCACCAGTGGCTGCCCAACGCTTACACCTACGCCCCGGCGGCGGTGTCGGCCCTGCTCGCCGCGACCGGCACCAAGGTGTCGTACTACCTGCTGGCGCGCGTTCTTTTCGGGCTCTTCGGCGTCGCCTTCGTCTTCGATCAGCATCATCTGCACTATTTGCTCGTACCGCTGTCCCTCGCGGCGATGTTCTCGGGCTCGATCGCGGCGATCTACCAAAGCGACGTCAAGCGCCTGCTCGCCTTCTCGAGCGTGGCGCAGGTCGGCTACATGACCCTCGGCCTGAGCTTCGCCAGCCTCACCGGCCTGATGGCGGGCCTGCTGCACGTCGGCAACCACGCGCTGATGAAAGGCGGCCTATTCCTGGCCGTGGCCTGCGTCACCTACCGCCTGAACAGCAGCGAGATCCGGGACTACCGCGGACTCGGCCGGCGCATGCCGTGGACGATGGCGGCGTTTCTCGTCGGCGGCCTGGCGATGATCGGCGTGCCCGGCACGGTCGGCTTCATCAGCAAGTGGTACCTGATTCAGGCCGCGCTCGAGCGCGGCTGGCTGCCGGTGGTGTTCCTGATCGTCGCCAGCTCGATGCTCGCCCTGGTCTACATCGGCAAGGTCGCCGAGCTCGCCTACTTTCACGCGCCGCCCGCGCGCGCGGACGGCGCGCCGCCCGCGCGTGAAGAGGCACCGTGGACGCTGCTCGCGCCCACCTGGCTGCTGATCAGCGCAACGGTCGTCTTCGGCATCTGGGCCGAGCCGACGGTCGCGCTGGCGCGCGCCGCGGCGGCGACGCTGCTGGCGCCCGAGGTCGGGGTGATCGCGCCGTGACGCTGCCGGTTCTCCTGCCGATCGCCCTGCCGCTGATCACCGCGGTCCTGGTGGGCCTGCTGGGCGAGTCGCGGCGGGCACTGCGCGAAACCGTGACGCTCGTGATGAGCGTGCTGACCTTCGCCAGCGTGCTGCGCCTCTACGACGCCGTGCGCGGCGGCGAGCGCTTCGCGCGCGAGATCGTCACCATGATGCCCGGCGTGCCGGTACGCTTCGAGATCGAGCCGATCGGCCTGCTCTATGCGCTGGTGGCGAGCGGCCTGTGGGGGCTGACCTCGCTCTACGCGATCGGCTATCTGCGCGGCAAGGGCGAAGCCAACCAAACCCGCTTCTTCGTCTGCTTCTCGCTCTCGATCAGTGCCGCCCTGGGCATCGCCTTCGCCGGCAATCTGCTCACGCTCTTCATCTTCTACGAGGTGCTGACGCTGGTCACCTTCCCGCTGGTGACCCATCACGGCACGCTCAAGGCGCAGCGCGCCGGCCGCGTCTATCTCGGCCTGCTGATGACCACCTCGGTGTGCCTGCTGCTGCCCGCCATTCTGTGGACCTACCAGCTCACCGGCACCCTCGACTTCCGGCTCGGCGGCATTCTCGCCGGCCACGTCGACGACACCCGCACGGTCGGCCTGCTGCTGCTGCTCTTCGCCTTCGGCACCGGCAAGGCCGCGCTCATGCCGCTGCACCGCTGGCTGCCCAACGCGATGGTCGCACCGACGCCGGTGTCGGCGCTGCTGCACGCCGTGGCGGTGGTCAAGGCCGGTGTCTTCACCGTGCTCAAGATCGTCGTCTACGTCTTCGGCGTCGACTTCTTGCACGACACGCGCGCCAGCGACGTGCTCTTGGTCATCGCCTCGTTCACGATCATCGCTGGCTCGCTGCGCGCGCTGCAGGAAGACAACCTCAAAGCGCGGCTCGCCTACTCCACCGTCAGCCAGCTCGCGTACATCATCTTCGGCGCTGCGCTCGCCACGCAGGCGGGCGTGCTCGGCGCGGGCGTGCACATCGCCGTGCACGCGATGGGCAAGATCACGCTCTTCTTCTGCGCCGGCGCGATCTACGTCGCCACCAACAAGACCCTGGTCTCACAGCTCGACGGCCTCGGGCGCACCATGCCGTGGACCTTCGGCGCGTTCTTCCTCGGCGCGGCGTCGATCGTCGGCGTGCCGCCGTTCAGCATGTGGAGCAAATTCGATCTCGGCCTCGGCACCACCGACGGCCGCCACGAGATCTTCCTCGCCGTGCTGATGCTCAGCTCGCTGCTCAACATCGCCTACCTCATGCCGATCCCGGCGCGCGCCTTCTTCATGCCGCGCCCGGAAACCGACAAGCCGGCAGGCAGCGCCGCCAGCGCGACGGCGCTCGATCTCGAGCGGCCCGAGCGCGCGCCGCTCGCCTGCGTGCTGCCGCTGTGCGTCACCGCCTTCGGCTGCCTGGTGCTCTTCTTCAGCGGCAAGGCGATCGACAGCCTGATCATGCCGCTGCTCGGGGGTTCGCTGTGAACGACGCCCCGTCGCATCCGACGCCGGCCGACGCCGCGGCCGACGATCCGCCGCGCTGGCTCGACGACCCCGACAACCAGCATCGCATCGTGATCGGGCTGGCGATCGCCTGCGTGCTGGTGACCGTCGCCGATCTCTTCTACGCCAAGCACGGCCACTTCGGCTTCGAGCACTGGCTCGGCTTCCACGCCCTCTATGGCTTCGTGGCGAGCGTGATCATCGTGCTCGGCGCCAAGCAGCTGCGACGCGTCCTGATGCGTCCCGAGGACTACTACGACGGGGTCGACGAGGTGTACGACCGCACCGTCGACGTGCCGGCGCGCACCGAGCGCGCGGGCGTGTCACGCGTGCCGCGCGCGCGGGACCGCGCGAGCGACGACGCGGCGCCCGATGGCGACGACGCACCGAACGGTGGCGATGCGCCGAACGGCGACGACGCGGCGTCCGGCGACGGCACGGAGGAGGCATCGTGACCTTCGGCGATCTGATGCTGGCGCTCCCGCCCGGCTGGCCGCTGATCCTCGGCGGCCTGCTGCTGGCCCTGCTGCGACGTCCGGCATTTGCCTACGCCACGCTGGCGCTGCCGATCCTGAGCTATTGGCACTTCAGCAGCCTGCCCGACGCCTATACCTACGATCTCGATCTCTTCTGGTACAAGCTCGAGCTGATCAAGGTCGATCGCCTGAGCCGCATCTTCGGCCTGGTCTTCCACATCGCCGCGCTGCTCGGCGCGCTCTTCGCGCTGCACGTGCGCGACCGCGTGCAGCACGTGTCGGCGATGGTCTACGCCGGCGCGACGATCGCCGCCACGGCCGCGGGCGATCTGATCTCGCTCTTCATCTTCTGGGAGATGACGGCGATCTCGTCGGTCTTCCTGATCTGGGCGCGGCGCACGCCGCGCGCGGTGCGCACGGGCCTGCGCTATCTGGTGATCCAGGTCGGCTCGGGCGTGCTGCTGCTCTCGGGCACGCTGCTCTATCTGGCCGAGAACGGCGAGATGACGCTGAAGGCGTTCACCCTCGACGGCCCGGCGACCTGGCTGATCTTCCTCGCCTTCGGCATCAAGGCCGCCTTCCCGCTGCTGCACAACTGGCTGCAGGACGCCTATCCCGAGAGCACGGCCACCGGCACGGTCTTCCTCTCGGGCTTCACGACCAAGCTGGCGATCTACGCCCTGGCGCGCTGCTTCCCGGGCACCGAGCTGCTGATTCCGATCGGCGTCGTGATGACCCTCTTCCCGATCTTCTATGCCGAGATCGAGAACGATCTGCGCAAGGTGCTGGCCTACAGCCTGAACAACCAGCTCGGCTACATGGTGGTCGGCATCGGCATCGGCACCGAGCTGGCGCTCAACGGCGCCGCCGCGCACGCGTTCGTGCACATCATCTACAAGGGCCTGCTGTTCATGGCGATGGGCGCGGTGCTCTACCGCACCGGCACGACCCGCGCGTCGGAGCTCGGCGGCCTCTACAAGGCGATGCCGTGGACCACGGCGTTCTGCATCGTCGGTGCGGTGTCGATCTCGGCGTTCCCGCTGTTCAGCGGCTTCGTCGCCAAAGGCATGATCCTGACCGCGGTCGCCGAAGAGCATCGCACGCTGACCTTCCTCGGCCTGCTCTTCGCCTCGGCCGGTGTCATGCACCATTCCGGCATCAAGATTCCCTACTTCGCCTTCTTCGCGCACGATCACGGCATCCGCCATCGGCGCAAGGTGCGCGAGGCGCCCTGGAACATGCTGGGCGCGATGGCGCTGGCGTCGGCTCTGTGCATCGGCATCGGCGTCCTGCCGGGCCTGCTCTACGTGCAGCTGCCGTTCAGCCTCGCCGCCGCCGAGTATCTTCCCTACACGGCGACCCACGTCGTGACCCAGCTGCAGCTGCTGCTGCTCGCCGCGCTCGCGTTTGCCGTCCTGATGCGCATGGGCCTCTATCCCGACGAGGTCCGCTCGATCAACGTCGACAGCGATTGGACCTACCGCAAGGTGGCGCCGGCCGTGCTGCGCGGACTCGAGCGAGGCTTCATGGCAACGCGCGGCGCGGTCGAGCGCAGCGTGTCGGTGCTGCGCATCCGCATGATGGGCCAATTCGGCCATCTCTACGGACCGCGCGGCTGGCTCGGCAGCCCCTGGTCGACCGGCGAAACCGCGCTCTGGTCGGCGATCCTTCTGGTGGCCTATCTGGTACTGTCCTACTACGTAGACTGAACGCGCCGCGCGATCGCCGGCCGCGTCCCTGGCCCCCACCGCGGAAACGCTCGATGTCCTCATCCGAATCCGACATGTCCCCCGTCGACTGGACGCTGATCGCCGTCACCATCCTGATCGTGCTGCCCGTCGGCCTGCTGCTCGGCTGGCTGCTGCGCGGCCGCCGCGACGCGGCCGAAACCGCCGAGCTGGAGGCGCGCTGGCAGGGCCGCTGGGTGCGCGCCGTGCGCCAGCGCGACGAAGCCCGCGCGGCGCTCGACGACGCGGGCATCGTCGTCGACGCCAGCCAGGACGACGCGACCGGCGAGATGCCGTCCGTCGATCCGGCCGAAGACGCAGCCGCTGTGAACGCAGGTGCGGAGAACGCGGCCGCTGGGAGCGCAGCCGCGGAGGACGCGGCCGCTCAGGACGCACCGAGCAGCGACGCAGCGCGCGACGGCGAGGCGGCTGATCCGACCGACGACGCACCCCATCATGACGCCGGTGACGACGACGCTGCAGCCAGCGACGGCTCAACAGAAGACGACCCACCAGAAGATGCAGTCGACGATCGCGCCGTCGCCGCATCGGATCCACCGATCGGCGTCGAATCGTCCGACGAGACGCGCGCCGAAGAGGCCCAGCCACGACCGCCCGACGATCTACGCCGCATCCGCGGCATCGGTCCGGCGCTCGCCCGCCGCCTCCGGCAGCACGGCATCACGCACTTTCATCAGATCGCGGCGTGGACCGACGCCGACATCGATCGCTTCGCCGAGCAGATGCGCGCGTTTCCCGACCGCATCCGGCGCGACGACTGGGTTGGCCAGGCGGCGCGCCTGCGCGATGCCCAGCGCCCGGACGGCGCCTGACGCCGCGCGCCGACGTCCCCGCTTGCCCCGGCCGCCGTCGCGGCCGCCCCGTTCTTCCCACCCCCTTCGCAATCAACCAGGAGAGGATCGATCATGCAAGATCAGGTCGCCAAGCCCCACGCCGACAGCCCGACATCTTCACCGCGGCCCGCCGACGACGCCCGACTCGACCGCCGCACGGTGCTCGCCGGCGCCGGTGCGGCCGCGGCCGGCCTGTTCTTCGGCGGCGCGGCGCACGCGCATCCGGAGAAAGACGGTCTCGACGTCGGCGGCTACGACGCCAAGAAGAACGGCGGCGCCTACGTGCTGCCGAAGCTCGACTACGCCTACAAGGCGCTCGAGCCGTCGATCGACGCCCAGACCATGGAGCTGCACCACAGCAAGCATCACGCCGGCTACGTGCGCGGCCTGAACGCGGCGCTGGCGCGTCTCGACGAGGCGCGCAAGGCCGGCGACTACGCCGCCGTCAAGCACGTCAGCCGCGACGCCGCCTTCCACGGCTCGGGCCACTTCCTGCACTGCGTGTTCTGGAAGAACATGGCGCCGGCCAACCAGGGCGGCGGCGGCGAGCCGCCGACCGCGCTGGCCAACGCGCTGACGACGAGCTTCGGCTCGGTCGATCGCTTCCGCGCCCACTTCAGCGCCGCATCGACCAAGGTCGAGGCCAGCGGCTGGGGCATCCTCGCCTACGAGCCGATCGGCGGCACGCTGCAGGTGCTGCAGTCCGAGAAGCACCAGAACCTGACCCAGTGGGGCGTCGTGCCGCTGCTGGTGATCGACGTGTGGGAGCACGCCTACTACCTGAAGTACCAGAACAAGCGCGGCGACTACGTCAAGGCGTTCTGGGACGTCGTCAACTGGTCGAACGTCGCCGCGCGCTACGCCGCCGTCGCCGGCAGCTGATTCCGCCCGCGCGCCCGGCGCGCACGCATCGCCCCAGCGCGCAAAAAGCCCCGAGCCGCATCATCGGCCCGGGGCTTTTCGCTTGCCTGAAATGCGCGCGCGGCGCGCGGCTTCACGTCGGCGGTTCGGCGTCCGCCAGGCGGTCGAGCGCCGCGCCGTCGACGCGGAACACCGTCCAGCCATCGAGCGGCTCGGCGCCCAGTCGCCGGTAGAAGCGAAACGCATCGACGTTCCAGTCGAGCACGATCCACTCGAAGCGCGCGCAGTCGCGGCTGCGCGCGATGCCCGCCAGATGGATCAGCAGCCGCTGACCGATGCTGCGACCGCGCCACGCGGGCCGCACGAAGAGATCTTCCAGGTACAGGCCCGGACGCCCTTCCCAAGTCGAGAAGTTGTGGAAGAAGAGCGCGAAGCCGACCGGGACGCCGTCCCAGTCGGCCATCACGACCTCCGCCATCGGCCGCGCGCCGAAGAGATGGGCGCGCAGGCCCGCCTCGGTCGCCACCACCGCGTCGGGCTCCTTCTCGAAGGTCGCCAGCTCACGGATCAGCGCCAGGATGGTCGGCACGTCGTCCGGCGTCGCCGGGCGCAGCGCCAGGCTGTCGTCGGCGGGGGCCATCGCCTCGGTCATCGCGTGCGGATGCGCGTCAGGCGCGCGATCACGGCTGCGGCTGCGGTGCGGCAGCGGCGACGATCTCGAGCAGCTCGACCTCGAAGTCGAGCGCGGCGCCCGGCGGAATGCCCGGACGGCCCTGGTCGCCGTAGGCGATATCGGACGGGCACACGAGGCGGGCCTTGCCGCCGACCTTCATCTTGGCGACGCCTTCGGTCCAGCAGCGGATGACCTGGTTGAGCGGGAAGGTCGCCGGCTGACCGCGCTCGACCGAGCTGTCGAAGACGCTGCCGTCGCGCAGCTTGCCGGTGTAGTGCACCTTGACCGTGTCGGTCGCCGCCGGGCTGGCGCCCGAGCCCTCGGTGAGCGAGACGAAGATCAGGCCCGAATCGGTGCGCTCGGCGCCGTCGGTCTTCGAGGCTTCCTCGAGGAAGGTCGCCGACGCCTGCTTCTCGACGCCGGCCTGGGCGGCCTGACGCGACTGGGCGAGAGCCGAAAGCTTCTCGTTGTAGGCGGCGAGATCGACCTTCGGCTCGGCGCCGGTGACGACGTCGCGCATGCCCTTGACGACGTTGTCGAATTCGGCCTCGCTCAGGCTGAACACCTGCACCTGCTGCGCGAGCGCAACGCCGAGCGCGTAGAAGGTGTCGGCGTCGGCCTCACCGTCGGCGCCGAGCGCGGCGGCACCCGCGGCGTTGGCGGCGTCGGTGGCCGCGGTCGGCGCCGAAGCCTCAGACGCCGGCTCCGACGCGCAGGCGCCGATCAGGGTGACGATGGCCAGAAGAATGACGAAACGACGCATGGAATGCATGGGACGAACTCCTTGAACGGTGCGGAAGAAGCGGCTGCGCGCACAGGACGTGCGGCGCACGATGGATGGCGAAAGCTGTCGAGGACGGGTCGTTGAAGCGCTGAATACGGGCGGGTGGGCGGCCCGCGCAGCGCGCGGACCAGACCCGAACCCTAGCAGGCGCGCCGTCGCGTGTCGAGACGGTCGCACGGGCATAGAATGACGCCCATGCTGGACGATGACCTCGGGTACGCAGACGACGGCCTGGCACAGGTGACGTGCCCGCACTGCTTCGAAACCCTCGAGCTGGTGGTCGACCCCACCGATCTCGGCACGATGGTGCAGGACTGCGAGGTGTGCTGCCATCCGTGGCAGATGCACGTCAGCCGCGACGCCGACGGGCGGGTGCACGTCTCGATCGAACCGCTCGGTCAGTAGCCACTGCGCGGTCAGAGGCCGCGGCTGCGCGGCGCGCTCACGCCGTGCGCGCGGCGGCGTCGAGCTGATCGAGCAGTCGCCGGGTCGCAGTCGGCAGCGCCCGCGCGCGCAGCGCGTCGGTCGCCACCCAGTCGAGCGATTCGCCGTCGATCGATCCGGCGGCCGTCGACGCGTCGTAGAGCCGCAGGGTAACGCGCAGATGGGTGAAGGCGTGATCGGTCTCGGCGAGCGGCGCGTCGCATGCCGCGTCGGCCGGCAGCGCCAGACCGATCTCGGCGAGCGCGCGGTGCAGCGCGTCGGCCGGTGATTCACCGGCTTCGACGAAGGCGTGGGGGAAATCCCACAGTCCGGCGAGCAGGCCGTCCGGCGGCCGGCGCACGAGCAGCACGCGCGCGCCGCGGCGGACGCGGGCGAGCGCGACGTCGCGGTGGGGCACGGCGCGCTTGGCGCGGCGCACCGGCAGATCGGCCTGGCGTCCAGCCGCGCGCGCCGCGCACATCGACGACAGCGGACAGGTCAGGCACTGCGGACGCCGCGGGGTGCACACGCGCGCGCCCAGCTCCATCAGCGCCTGGTTGAACGCGCCGGGATCCTCGGGATCGACCAGCGCCTCGGCGATCGACCACAGCCGACGGATCGTGGCCGACGCGTCGATCGAATCGTCGATGGCGAACAGCCGGGCGAAGACGCGCTTGACGTTGCCGTCGACCACCGGCGCGGGCTCGCCGTGGACGATGCTGGCGATCGCGCCCGCGGTGTAGCGGCCGACGCCCGGCAGGTCCATCCAGTCGACGGCCGCGATCGGGAAACCGCCGTCGGCGACGACCCGCTGCGCTGCGCGGTGCAGATTGCGCGCGCGGCGGTAGTAGCCGAGCCCCTCCCAGAGCTTGAACACGCGGTCTTCGTCGGCCGCGGCCAGGTCGTCGACCGTCGGCAGCGCCGCGAGCCAGCGCTCGTAGTAGGGAATCACGGTTTCGACCCGCGTCTGCTGGCACATCACCTCGGAGAGCCAGATCGCGTACGGATCGCGCGTGCGCCGCCACGGCAGGTCGCGGGCGTGGCGGCGGTACCAGGCGAGCAGCGCGGCCCGCAGCGCGGGTGCGCGTCGGCTCAGCTCATCCATCGCGCCCGGTGGACGGCGGCGTGAACGCCGATGACGCATCGGCCGCGCCGCCCGCGCGCAGGATGAACGCGAGCTCGTAGGCGACCTCGCGCAGCGCGTCGTAGCGCCCCGATGCGCCGCTGTGGCCGGCGCCCATGTTGGTGCGCAGCAGCAGCGGACGATCGTCGGTCTTCCGAACGCGCAGCCGCGCCACCCACTTCGCAGGCTCCCAGTAGTGCACGCGGGTGTCGTGTAGGCCGGCCTTGACCAGCATCGTCGGATAGCCCTGGGCCGCGACGTTGTCGTAGGGCGAGTAGCTGCGGATGTAGTCGAAGTAGTCGGGATCGCGCGGATTGCCCCACTCTTCGTATTCGATGACGGTCAGCGGGATCGTCGGATCGAGCATCGTGTTGATCACGTCGACGAAGGGCACCGACGCGACCGCGCCGGCGAAGAGCGCAGGACGCATGTTGACCACCGCGCCCACCAGCAGGCCGCCGGCGCTGCCGCCGCGGATCACGAGCCGATCCGACGACGTGTAGCGCTGCTGCACCAGATGCTCGGCGACCGCGATGAAGTCGGTGAAGGTGTTGCGCTTGCGCAGCATCCGACCGTCTTCATGCCACGGCTCACCGAGCAGGCCGCCGCCGCGCACGTGCGCGACGGCGTGGACGAAGCCGCGATCGATCAGCGGCAACATGGTGCGCCACAGGCGCGGCGACTGGGTGCTGCCGTAGGAGCCGTAGCCGTAGAGCAGGCACGGCGCCGAACCGTCGCGCGCGACGGCGCCGCGCCGCCAGGTGAGCGTCACGGGCACGGCGACACCGTCGGCGGCGCGTACGTAGATCCGCTCGGTGTGGTAGTTCGCCGGGTCGTAGTGCGGTACGGGCTGGCGCTTGCGCAGCACGGCGACGCCGTCGGCCGCGTCCGGGTTGGCGCCGTCCGCGCGCGCTTCGATCAGCGCGTCGAGATCGACGTCGTACACGCTGCTCGGCGTCACCGGCGAGCCGTAGTTGTAGCGCAGGACGCTGCGGTCGAAATCCTGCGTGCGCGTCGGGCTGACGGCGTAGACCGACTCGGGGAAGCGCAGCACGTGGCGCACGCGGCCGTCGAGATGCCGCAGCACGATTTGGTCCAGGCCGGCTTCGCGCTCCGCCGTGACCAGATGATCGGCGAAGAGCACGGCCCGCCGAAGCAGCACCTGCGGTCGATGGTCGACGACGTTTTCCCAGGTGTCGGCTGCGGCCGGCGACGCGCCGGCCGGCGGCACGGGCGTGCGCTGCAGGCGGAAGTTGGTCGCGTCGTGGTTGGTCAGCACGTAGAACGCATCGCCGCTGTGCGCGACGCTGTATTCCACGCCCTGCACGCGCGGCGCGAAGCGCACGAAGTCGCCGCGCGGCGTGTCGGCGTCGAGATAGCGCACCTCGGACGTGATGCTCGAGCCGCTGGTGATCAGGATGAACCGCCGGCTGCTGGTCAGGCTGATGCTGACGAAGAAGCGCTGATCGTCCTCGCGGTAGATCTCGACCTCGCGTCCGCTCTGGCCGAGCACGTGACGCATCACCTTGTACGGCCGGCGGGCGTCGTCGCGCACGTTGTAGAACAGGGTGCGGTTGTCGTTGCCCCACACCAGCGACGTCGACGCGCCCTCGATGCGATCGGGCAGCAGACGATCGCGCGAGAGATCGCGCACCTGGATCACGTAGTCCTCGGTGCCGACCGTGTCGTAGGCATAGGCCAGGAAGCGATGGTCGGGACTCGCGACGACCCGGGCCATGCGGAAGTAGTCGTGCCCTTCGGCGAGGGCATTGACGTCGATCAGGATCTCCTCGGCATCGGCGTCGTCGGGCGCGGCGTCGACCGGGCGCCGGCAGTGGATCGGGTACTGATCGCCCTGCTCGGTGCGGGTGTAATAGAGCCAGTCGTCGCGGCGCACGGGCACCGAGCGGTCATCCTCCTGCACGCGCGCCACCAGCTCGTCGTAGAGCCGCGTCTGCAGCGCCTCGGTCGGCGCCATGTGCGCGTCGGCGTAGGCGTTCTCGGCCTCGAGATAGGCGATCACGTCAGGCCGCGCTTTGTCGCGCAGCCAGTGATATGGATCCTCGAGGGTCACGCCGTGGAGATCGACGGTGTGGGGCTCACGCGCCGCTACGGGCGGCGTCGTGCGCGCGGTTGCGGCGGGCGTCGGGGCGGATACGGTGGAAACGGCAGAGGCGTTGGACTTCATCGCAGTCTCAGGGAAGCGATCGGATCGGTTGTCTGCTGCGGTGGCCATCGAGGCGAGTGCGAGCAGGGCGCTCGACAGCAGCAGCCAGAATACGCGCGGACGATGATCGGGGGACCGGGTGATCACAGGGGAATCTCCTCACAGCAAAAAGCGAGGCGCGGGCGCAGCCGGCCTCAGGACGGTCGGGACGCAGACGGCGCATCGCGCGGCATGACCCGCGTGCCGACGTCCACGCCGGACGACGAGAGATCCGACGGCGCGTAGGCGCTCGCCACCGGCGGTGGCGGCTCGGCGTCGGGCAGAATTTCGGGGAAGGTGCCGGCGCGCAGCAGCGCCTCGGCGCGCGTGCTGTCGACCGGGCCGGAAAAAAGATAGCCCTGGGCGTAGGCGCAGCCCAGCGTGCGCAGCGTATGCCGCTGCCGCTGGGTTTCGACGCCCTCGGCGACGGTGCTCAGCTGACGCCAGTGGCACAGCGCCAGGACGCCCTCGATCAGCTCGTTGCTGCCCGGATCGACGCCGACGCTGCGCACGAACCAGCGATCGATCTTGACCTGGTTGAACGGATATTGGTGCAGCACGCGCAGCGACGAATAGCCGGTGCCGAAGTCGTCGAGGCACAGGCAGATGCCGCGCTCGTGCAAGGTCTTGAGGGTGGTCAGCACGGTCTCGGGATCGGCCATGACCGTCGGTTCGGTGATCTCGAGCGCCAGCGACTCACCCGGCAGATGGTTGGCCTGCAGCACGCGGTCGATGGTCGCGACCAGCTGCTGCTGGCCGAACTGGCGCGCCGACAGATTGACGCTGACGAAGAGATCGGCGTAGGCCGGATCGAGATCGCGCCAGTGGCGCAGATGGGTGCAGGCGTCCTCGATCACCCGCCAGCCGATCGGGTTGATCAGGCCGGTCTCTTCCGCCACCGGCAGGAATTCGTCGGGCATGATCATGCCGCGCTCGGGATGGCGCCAGCGCACGAACGCCTCGAAGCCGGCGATGGCGCTCGACGCGAGGTCGACGATCGGCTGGTAGACGATCTCGAACTGCCACAGATCGAGCGCCTTGCGCAGATCGGTCTCGAGATGCAGCTGGGCCAGCACCTGCGCGTGCATGCGTGCGTCGAACACCGCGTAGCCCGCCCGGCCGCGGCTCTTGGCGCGGTACATCGCGGTGTCGGCGTCGCGCAGCAGATCGGCGGCGGTGATCGCGCGCGACGTGCCGCTGACCGCGATGCCGATGCTGGTCGTGGTGTAGACCTCGCGTCCCTGAAGCTCGAACGGCTGCCTCAGCGACTGACCGATGCGCTCGGCGACGCGCACCGCGTGGTTGGAGTCGTCGATGTCTTCGAGCAGGATGGCGAATTCGTCGCCGCCCAGCCGGGCGAGGGTGTCGGTGGGCCGCAGGCAGCCGCGCAGGCGCTGGCTGGTCTCGATCAGCAGCTCGTCGCCGACGCCGTGGCCGAGGCTGTCGTTGATCATCTTGAAGCGGTCGAGATCGAGGAAGAGCACCGCGCAGCCGCGGTTGCTGCGCGAGCGCCGGTCGAGGCTGCGGTGCAGGCGGTCCATGAACAGGGCGCGGTTGGGCAGGCCGGTGAGCACGTCGTGCAGCGCCTCGTGCACCAGCTGCTCCTCCACCTTCTTGCGGTCGGTGACGTCGCGCGCGGTGACCACGATGCCGGCGACGGCCTCGTCGTCGAGCAGGTTGATGCCCACCGACTCGAGCATCCGCCAGGAGCCGTCGAGATGGCGCATGCGGCATTCGATGCGCAGACTCTCGCCCGGCTTCTCGAGCATCTCGCGGTAGGCGCCGTGCAGCATGGGCGCGTCGTCGGGATGCACCAATTCGAAGGTGCTGCGGCCGACGCGGTCCTCGGCGCGATAGCCCAGCGCGCGCTCCATCGACGGACTCTGGTAGAGCACCGTGCCGTCGCCGTCGATGATCGAGATCAGGTCGAGCGCGTTGTGCACCAGCGCCCGGTAGCGCGCCTCGCTGCGGCGCAGC
>JBCCOR010000007.1:0-22632 GCA_039025295.1 Acidobacteriota bacterium | reverse complement strand
CGCCAGCAGCGCGACGAGCACCACGAAGCCGATCAGCAGCGCGCGCCGGAGCGGTCCGCGCCCCGCGGCGGACGCGGCGGCGCCGTGCGCGCGGGCGCCCGGCGGCTGCCATCGCAGCACCGCCGGATACAGGCCGAACGCGATCGCGAACGCCACCAGCGTGCCGAGGGCGCCGGCGGTGCCGAGCTCGCGCAGCGGGCGCGCGTCGGTGAGATGCAGGCTCAGAAAACCGAGCAGGGTGGTCGCCATCGCCCAGGTCGACGGCTGCCAGGTGCGCCGGATCGCGCGCAGCCCGGGATCGTCGTCGTCCGCGCCGTCGCCGTCGCCGGCGCGGGCGTTGGCGGTGAGAAAGACCAGATGCGAGAGCGTGAGCACGAAGACGATGGTCAGCAGATTGGCCGTCAGCAGACCGATCGGCACATCCAGCACGTCGAGCATCGCGATCGTCACCAGTCCCGCGCCGACGCAGCAGGCGAGCAGGCCGGCGACCAGAATCGGCCGCCGGTAGATCGCCACCAGCAGGACGCCGAAAACCAGCAGGCCGGCGAGGCTGAACACGCGCAGATCGCGCGTCAGCGCCTGCTGGATCTGGCGTACGACGTGGGGCACGCCCGACTGGCGGACGCGGAACGACGGCGCATCGTGCGCGGCCACGATCGCGTCGACCGCGGCGAGCAGCGACGCGCCCGCGTCGGGCTGGGCGATGTCGACAGGCGTATCGAGCAGGGCGAAGAGATGGGTGACGTCGTCGGCGCCGGGGGTGATCAGGAGACGCGACCACAGCGGACTGTCGCCCGCCACCACCTCGGCCGGATCGCCGGGACCGCGTGCCAGGCTCCACACCGTGCCGATCCCGGGCACCGCCGCGAGATCGTCGGAGAGCGCGCCCAGGCGCGCGAGCGTGTCGGCGTCGTCGAGCGGCGCGCCGCTCACCCGCACGCTGAAGAGCAGCTGCTCGGCGACCGGAAACGCGGCCGCCACGGCCTGCACCTCGCGCAGGGCGGGGTCGTCGCTGGCGAAGAAGAAGTCGCTGCCGATCTGCGGCGTCCAGTCGACGCGCGTCGCGGTCCAGCCGGCGGCCGCGACGACCAGCAGAGCGAGCAGCCAGCCCGCGGCGCGCGAAGCGTTCATGTCCGAAGCCTATCGCAGGGCGCGCAGCGCCGGCGGGGCCGTCGCAAGGGCGGCCCCGTGGACAACCTAACCATACATTTCTTAACAGAAAGACAACAAAAGTGCATCGGCGCCCAGACAGCAAGGTGATGAAATCCATCGGCCGCTCTTGCTATTCATTTTCCCTGCTGTCATTCGTTTGGTTAGGTGCCTTGTATAGCCTTTATTCATACGGTCCCCCGTTGTTCTTTTGCTGACTTCACATCACCGATTGTTCGATATCGGGAGGTTTTCGATGAGCCAAGTTGCCCCTGCGCTGCCCGCAGCGCCCGACGCGCCGACCGCACATGTGTCCTACGCGCCCGTCCATCGCATGCCGCCGCTGAGCGAGAGCGATTCCCTCACCGAGCGCTACGTGCTGCTCAGCCGCCGCAGCGTCGGCGCCAGCGCCGAGATCTACCGCGCCCACGATCGCCATCTGCAGCGCACCGTCGCGCTGAAGCTGCTGCGCCAGGCCGACCCCTGCTATCTCGGCCGCCTGCAGCGCGAAGCGCGCGTGCAGGCCGGCCTGCGCCATCCGAACATCTGCCGCATCGACGGCGTCGGCTTCGTCCAGGGCCGGCCGTGTCTGGCCATGGAATACATCGACGGCGAGGAGCTGGGCGTGATCCGTCATCGCCTGAGCGTGCGCAAGCGCGTCGAGATCATCCGCCGGGTGGCCTCGGCCGTCGACGCGGCCCACCGCGCGGGCTTCATCCATCGCGATCTGAAGCCGGCCAACATCATGGTCGAGACCCGCGACGACGGCTGCCTGCGACCGGTGGTGGTCGACTTCGGACTGGCGCGCGCCGTCGCCGACGACGGCGCGGGCAAGCAGCCCGCCGGCACGCCCGGCTACATGGCGCCCGAGCAGGCGGCCGGCCGCAGCGACGACATCGGTCCGGCGACCGACGTCTACGGCCTGGGCGCGACGCTCTACGCCCTCGTCACCGGCCAGCCGCCCTTCCCGGGCCTCAACGCGGCCGATCGCCTGCTCAAGACCCTGAGCAGTCACGCGCCGTCGCCGCGCCTGCTGGTGCCGACCCTGCCGATGCCGCTGACCGCGATCATCCTCACCTGCCTGTCGCGCCAGCCCGAGCAGCGCTACGCCTCGGCCCGCGCGCTCGCCGACGATCTGGATGCGTTCCTGCACGGTCGTCCGGTGCGCGCCCATCTGCCCGCCCGCGCCCGGCTGCAGGAGCAGGCCCATCGGCTGTTCGGCCCGATCGCCGCGCGCCTGCGCGAAAGCGGCCAGGCCATGGGACTGTGGTGGGAGTCGCATCAATCCCACTTCAAGGAAACGCGTTCCCACATCTGAGGACGAACCGGTCCGCTCGATCTGAAATCGCCCGTCCTTGGCCGATCACACGGTGGCACGCGGCTTGCAAAGGACCCAAACAACAAGCCATGGACCCGTGCGATCGCCGAGGCGAACGCACTTCGTCAGCCACACGGTCTGTTTCTCGCTCGGAAGCCGCGCGCGATCGTCCATCCTCGATCTCCGCAGTGCCCTTCCCCACCGTGCCCCCGCGGCACGCCGCCCAGCATCTCTCCCGCTCGTGACCCTCCACGAACCCGAGACGACCGCAGCGCCGGCCCGCAGCGAGACCACACCGTCATGATCTGACGCATACCGCTTGATCGACAGCGCGGAGTTCGCATCCGCGCCTCCACCCCCGCCCACCGGCGGGGGTTTTTTCTTGCCCGCAATCGCCCAGCGACCGCGCCTTGTCGAGCGGACGTCCATGCCTTACAATCAGCATTACATTCCCTTGTTTCTGTTTCAAACCGCGTCGGTCGTGCGTGCCCACGGCGATCCGTGCGGTTGCCACACATCCGTAGTCGTGTCTCGTCCGTTCGTGCGCGCTGGGTGACGGCGTTGCGCCCTCGGCGCATCCTCGCCGTCTGCAGCGGTTTTTCCACCTTTCGTTTGGAGGTCTCGACATGCGCCTGCTCTGTGGTTCTCCTCTGTGCTCGCTCTTCGGCGGCGCGCTCGCCGTCCTCGGCCTGCTGATGCTCGCCGTGCCCACGCCTATCCACGCCTGCGGCGGCACGCCGCCGCCGCCGCGTTGCGGCAAAACTCTGGTGCTCGCCAAGGCCACGCCGCCGACGGTGATCCTGCCCGGCGGCGGCACCTTCCCGGTACCCTCGACCGTTTTCTTCAACCTGGTCGGCTTTCCAGGCAGCGGCGTGTGCCCTGTTGGGCCGTACACCGTCGACGTCACGTACACCGCGACCTGCGCCGGCGGTCCCGGCGGCACAGGCACGGTCGTCGGCGTGCCGATCACGCCGGGCGCCTTCACGCCCGTGCCGGGCACGATCACCGTGCCGGCGGGCCCACCGCGGCTGTGCACGATCGTCGGCACGGCGACCTCGACCCTCAGCGACGGCATGGTCCTGACCGCCACCGGCGACGCCCAGGTCTGCCTGGTCGAGGAAGCACCGGGCCAGCCCGGCGTGCCGCGCCTCGATCTCGATCTGCTCGCACCGGGGTCGGAGATCGTCGGTGTCCATCCGGGCGACCAGGCCAGCTTCGTCTACCGCGTCACCAACAACGACCCGACCGAGGACTTCACCGGCAGCTTTGCAAGCTCGCTGACCAACAGCGCGCGCCTGCCCGGCGCGAGCGGACCGATGCCGCCCGGCACGGGGCCGTTCGCACTCTCCGACCCCGGCCAGGGCGACAACTTCCCGATCGGCTTCGAAAGCGATCTGGTCGGCACCTGCCTGCCGCTGCCGCTGCCCGATCCGGCCAACCCGATCGTGCCGCGCATCGAGGAGCCGTTCGTGCTGGGGCCGGGCGAGAGCCGTGACTTCGAAATCTTCATCCGTCCGTGGGGCATGTGCGCCGACGGCAGCTGCGGTGAGGGCAAGGTGACGATCGAGGGCCTTTACGGTGACGGCTCGTCGGGCCTGGCCTGCAACAGCTACGTCGTGCAGGCCGACGCGTCGGTGCCGCCGACCTTCGACTGGCCGTCGAGCGGCAGCGTCGCCGGCGTGCCGCCGTCGCCGCAGCCCAACGTACTGCCGCTGCTCGGCCAGCCGCTGCCCGGTCAGCCGGTGGTGATCGAATTTGTTACCGCCGAGGCGCGGATCCAGATCAACGGCCAGCCGCTGCCGCAGCTGCTCCCCGACATCCTCGCCGGGCCGGTCACCGACTTCCTCGGCCGCACGCAGGTGCAGCTCGTCGATCCGCTCAACCCGCTCGGCGATCCCAATCTGTTCTTCGAGGCCGAGTTCAGCATTCTCATGCAGCCTCCACCCGGCGATACGCCGTGGAACCTGCGCATGGCCGAGCTCTTGCCGGCGCCCGGCGCGCCGACCGGCTTCGACCAGCTGGCGCCGTATTTCATGGGCCTGATCGAGGTGCGCGCGCCCGACACGCTGCTGATCGACTCGTTCTTCGACATCACCTACCAGCTGAGCGGCGTCGCCATCGACGAGACCGACGCGCGGCGCGATCTGCTGATCGATACGTTCGAACTCAGTCGCCTGCCGAGCGGCTTCCAGGTGCGGGCCACCGGCACCGTGAGTCCCGGACTGGGCAACCAGATCCTGGCACTCGAGTTCGCGCAGGACCTGCGCGGCTTCGCCTCCAAGGAGCCGCAGATCGTCGACCCATCGGTGGTGTTCAAAGACAGCTTCGAAAGCGGCAATACGATCATTTGGTCGGAGACGTTCTCGAACAATCGCTGACGACGCGCCACATCGCCGCGTGAACCGTCTGCCCCGCCGGTGTCGGCGGGGCTTTTTGCGATCGATGCGTCCCGACGCAACGGTGATCGCGCGATTTTCGTAGGTAGGGTCGACAACGTCTCGGTCGCACGCCGCGGGTCTCGACCACGCGAACCCGTCGGCCGGCCCTTGCTCGGAGCTCGTCATGCATCTCACGATCCGCCAGCTGTCGAAAACCTACCCCAACAACGTGCGCGCGCTCGACGGCGTCGACCTGACCATTCCGACCGGCATGTTCGGCCTGCTCGGCCCCAACGGCGCCGGCAAGTCGACGCTGATGCGGACGATCGCCACCCTGCAGCAGCCCGACACCGGCACGATCACCTTCGGCGACCTCGACGTGCGCGCCGAGCCCGACGCGCTGCGCCGCGTACTCGGCTATCTGCCGCAGAGCTTCGGGGTCTATCCGCGGATTTCGGCCGCGGCCATGCTCGATCATCTGGCGGTGCTCAAGGGCATCACGGCGCGCGGCGCGCGGCGCGACACGGTCGAGCGACTGCTGCGCATGACCAATCTCTGGGACGTGCGCCGGCGTCGGCTGACGACGTTTTCGGGCGGCATGAAGCAGCGCTTCGGCATCGCCCAGGCGCTGATCGGCGATCCGCAGCTGATCATCGTCGACGAGCCCACCGCCGGCCTCGATCCCGAGGAGCGCCATCGCTTCCTCAACCTGCTGTCGGAGATCGGCGAGCACGTGGTCGTGATCCTCTCGACCCACATCGTCGCCGACGTCGCCGATCTGTGCAGCCAGATGGCGATCCTCGCCGGCGGCCGGGTGCGGCGCGAGGGCGCGCCGCAGCAGCTGATCGCCGAGCTCGACGGCCAGGTGTGGCGCAAACGCATCGCCAAGAGCGCGCTCGCCGCCCATCGCGCGTCGCTGACCCTGCTGTCGAGCCGCTGGCGCGGCGGCGAGCTGGAGATCCACGCGCTGGCCGACGCCAAGCCCGGCCAGGGCTTCGAACCGGTGACGCCCGATCTCGAAGACGTCTACTTCGCCACCCTGCAGCGGATCGACCGCGACGGCGGGCCCGCGGCCCACGATCCGGTGGCGGCGTGATGCGCGACGCGCGCTTCGCGTCGAGCTTCCGCGCGTTTTTTGCCTTCGAGCTGCGCTATCAGCTGCGCCAGCCGCTGTTTTGGATGCTCGCGCTGCTCTTCGGCCTGCTCGCCTTCGGCGCCATGACCAGCGACTCGATCCGCCTCGGCGGCGCCCAGGGACGCGCGCTGCTCAACGCACCGCTGATCCTCATCCGCTCGCTGGCGATCCTGATGCTGCTCGGCGTGTTCGCGGTCGTCGCTTTCGTCATCGGCGCGGCGGTGCGCGATCACGAGCGCGACACCCACGCGCTGCTCTTCGCCGCACCGATCGACCGCACGGGCTATCTGCTCGGCCGCTTCGCCGGCGCGCAAACAATGATCCTCGGCGTCTTCGCGGCCGCGGCCGCGGGCCTGGCGCTCGGCTCGTTCATGCCCTGGCTCGAGCCCGCGCGGCTCGGTCCGTTCCGCCCCGACGCGTATCTCTACGCGCTCGGCGTCATGCTCATGCCGACCGCAATTGCGCTCGGCGGCCTGTTCTTCGCCTTCGCCGCGCTCACCCGCAGCGTGCGCTACGCGTATCTCGCGCTGGTCGGTTTCTTCAGCCTGTACTTCACCGGCCAGACGCTCCTGAGCGACGCCGAGCGCGTCGAGCTGGCGGCCCTGCTCGATCCGTTCGGCATGACGACCCTCTTCTACAGCGTGCGCTACTGGACGATTCCGGAGCGCAACACGCTGCTGCCGCCGCTCGACGGCCTGATGCTCGGCAACCGCCTGCTGTGGATGGGCATCGGCCTCGCCGCCGTGGCGTTCACGGTGATGCGCTTCCGCGCGCAGGTCGGCGGCGTCGGACGGAAGCGGCGGCGCGCCAGGCGGCGACAGCCATTGCGGCCAGCTTTCGCCGACCGAGCGCCCGCGACCGCGGCCGGCGCGGCGGTGGGCGATCGCGTTACGCGCTCGACCGCGCGACCGCGCTTTGGCCTCGGCACCACGCTGCGGCAGCTGCTGCGCACCGTGCGCGCCGACGCCCGTGCCGTCCTCTTCGGCGTGCCGTTCGCGGTGATGCTGGCGTTCGCGCTCTTCAACCTGATCGCGACCTTCGACGTCATGGACGTGCTCTACGGCACGAGCGTGCATCCGACCACCGGCCTGATGCTCGAGCAGATTCAGAACAACTACGCCTTCCTGCTGCTGATCGTCGTGCTGCTCTACGCCGGCGAGCTGGTGTGGCGGGCGCGCAGCGCGCAGCTGCACGAGATCGTCGGCGCGATGCCGACCTCGGAGACGGTGTCGCTACTCGCCGCCTTCGTCGGTCTGGCGATCGCGGCGACGATCTTCTTGATCACCGGCGCGGCGGCGACGATCGGCCATCAGCTGCTGAGCGGCGGGGTGCCGCTCGAGCTCGGTCTGTACGCGCGCGGGCTGGCGCTCCAGCTCGCGCCGATCCTGATCAGCTGCGCCTTCTTCGTCGCCCTGCAGGCGCTGTCGCCGAACAAGCTGGTCGGCTACGGCCTGAGCATCGGCGCGCTGCTCGGTCAGGTCGCGCTGCAGCAGTTCGGCGGACTGACGCATCCGATCTACCTGCCCGGCGTGGCGCCTGCCGCGCCCTACTCCGACCTCAACGGCTTCGGCCACTTCCTCGAGGCGCGCGGCTGGTTCCTCGGCTACTGGGGCCTGTTCGCGCTGGCGGGCCTGACGCTGGCGACGATCGCGTGGCCGCGCGGCACCGAGCTGCATCGGCGCGCGCGCGTCGCCGCCGCGCGGCGTCAGCTGACCCGGCCGCGCGCGCTGCTGCTCGGCGGCGCGCTCGTGGCGTTCGCCGCGACCGGCGCCTACGCCTTCTACAACACCGACGTGCGCAACGACTTCGTCTCGCGCGACGAGGGCGAGGCACAGCGCGCCGACTACGAGCAGCGCTACGCCCCGTACCGCGATCTGCCGCAGCCGCGCGTCGTCCATCTGACGGCGGAGATCGATCTCGATCCCGACGCGCGCGCGATCGCGATCGACGGCCGCTATCGGCTGATCAACCCGCACGACGCTGCGATCGAGGAACTCCACATCTCGCTCGCGCCGCCCCTCACGCTCACGCTGCCGGACCTGCCGCCGCACCGCGTGCGCGCCGCCGACACGCGCCCGGAGCACGGCTACGCGGTCTACGAACTCGAGACGCCGCTCGCGCCCGGGGCAACGTTCGAGCTGCCGTTCCAGGTGCGCTACGCGGCGCGCGGCTTTCTCGCACGGCCCGACGCGCTCGCCACCCGCCTGGTGCACAACGGCACCCTCCTGACCGGCGATTCGACCCTGCTGCCGTGGTTCGGCTTCGACCCGAGCCGCACCCTGAGCGACCGCAACACGCGCCGCGAGCACGATCTCACGCCCGACGTGCGGATGCCGTCGGTCGAAGATCCATCGGCGCGGCAGGTGTCGATGTTCCAGGGCATCGCCGATCTGGCGACCTGGGACCTGACGATCCGCACCGCCGCCGATCAGATCGCGCTCGCCCCGGGCAACCGCGTCCATCAGGCCATCGAAGGCGATCGCGCGGTGTTCCGCTACGTGATGGACCGCCCGGCGCGCTTCATTCTGTCGCTGCAGTCGGGGCGCTACACCGTGGCGCGCGACACGTGGCGCGATCTCGACGGCCGAGCGGTCGCGATCGAGGTCTACCACCATCCGTCGCACGGCTACAGCGTTGCCGGGATGCTCGCGGCAACCAAGCAGTCGCTGGCGATTTTTACCGACGCCTTCGGTCCGTACCCGCTCGACCATCTGCGCATCGTCGAATTCCCGCGCTACGCCCGCTTCGCCATGGCGCTGCCGGGCATCGTGCCGTTCTCCGAGTCGATCGGCTTCATCGCCAAGCGCGCGGATCCCAACGACATCGACTACGTGCACTACGTCACGGCGCACGAGGTGGCGCATCAGTGGTGGGGCCACGCGGTGGCGGGCGCCTATCAGCAGGGTGCGGCGATGCTGAGCGAGTCGCTGGCGCAGTACAGCGCGATGCTGGTGATGGAGGCGACCTACGGCCGCGAATCGATGGGCCGCTTCATGCGCTACGAGCTCGACCGCTATCTGCGCGGTCGCGCCGGCGAGGCGATCGAGGAGATGCCGCTGGCGCGCACCGAGATGCAGCCGTACATTTACTACCAGAAGGGCACGCTGGCGATGTACCGCCTGCGCGACCTGATCGGCCAGGAGGCGGTCAACGCGGCCCTGCGCGACTTCCACGACGCCCACGCCTGGCGCGGCGCGCCGTATCCGACCAGCCTCGATTTGGTCGCGCGGCTGCGCGCGGCGGCCGGCCCTGAGCACGCCGCGACGGTCGATCAGCTCTTCGAGACGATCACGCTCTACGACAACCGCGCGGTCGCGGCGGCGTCGACGCCGCGCGACGACGGCCGGCGCCACAGCGTCACGTGGACGGTCCAGCTGGCGAAGATGCGCGCCGACGGCGCGGGCAACGAGCAGTCGACCGCGCTCGACGACCCGATCGAGTTTGCCGTCCTGGGCGCGCCGACGGTCTTGCCCGACGGCCGCGAGGTGCCGAACGTCCTGTGGCGCGAGACCCGCCGCGTCACCGACGCCGATCTCGGCGCTGACGGCCGTCTCACCCTGACCGCGGTCGTCGACGACGCGCCCGTGCGCGCCGGCCTCGACCCATTGACGCTCTTGATCGACCGCAACTTCAACGACAACTTCGTCCGGGTCGCGCAGAACGCGTCGGACGCGCCGGATGCGGCGGCAACATCCGACGACGGCGCGGCATCGAGCGGCTGAGAGCGCTACCAGAGATGATCGCGCCGCGCGCGTCGCCGACGCGGGGCCGCGGAAATCGACTTCTCGATGGGGTTCTGATCCGGAACCAGATCGGCGTGATTTTCCAAGCGTTCCGCGATCAGCCGCGCCAGGATCACCAGGGAAAAGCTGATGTTGTCGGGATCGTTCTGCGCTTCCTGCAGCACCGCCAGCTCCTCGCCGAAGCTCCAGTGCGGCACGTAGGGAATGCGCGTCAGCTTGAGCAGATCGCCCGGTTCGAGATCCTTGTGCAGCCAGCCGTCGTAGATCGGCTGCAGATCGCGCGCGAAGCGGTCGAGCCACTGCTGGGCGCGCCTGTACTCGACGCGTTTCTCGAAGCGCGTCGGCACCGGCAGTCCGAGCAGCTGCGGCTTGTCGTAGGGCAGGCGGTTGCGGGTCTGGTTGGCGCGCGCGTAGACGTCGAGCACACCCTGGAGGCTCTGCTCGTTGGCGGTGAAGAGCATGACCAGCATGTCGGGCAGCTGCGCCGCGCAGATGCCGCCGATGTCGGTGATGCCGGTGCGGCTGTCGATCAGCACGAAGTCGTAGTCGCGCCGCCAGACGTCGGCGAGCGCTTCGAGGCGATCACCGAGGCCGTGCCGGGCATAGAGCACGTCGAGATCGAGCTGCTGGACGCGGCGGACGTAGTCGTCGTCGAACTGGCCGGCCGGCATGAAGTGCAGCGTTCCCGCCGGCGCGTCGGCCACGCCGGGACGCTTGGGATCGTCCGGCAGCGCGATGGGCACGACGTGCGACCGCCACGGCGGCAGCGCGTCCGCCGCGCGCGCTTCGCGCGTCACGGGCGGCTGCGCACCGACGGCTTCGAGCCATTCGAGCAGCCCGGGCGTCGGCGTCGGCGGCGCCCACGGCGCGAAGTAGAAATGCAGCCCGGGCGCCTCGAGATCCCAGTCGACGCAGAGCACGCGGTAGCCCCAGCGCGCCAGCAGCGCGCCGATGTTGGCCAGCGCGAACGTGCGGCCGACGCCGCCCTTGTAGGAGTAGAAGGTGACGATCATGCCAAGATCCATCACCGAGTGGATCTCACGCGCCGGCACGCTGGCGGGCTCGTGCGTCATAGCCCGGGTACGCCTGCAGCGCGATCGCTGCGGTAGGCCGCTGGTCGCTCGATCGGCCAGTCCGCCGACCACGCCGGCGCGGCGTCGAGCACGGGCCAGAGCGACTGTGCGAAGGTCTCGATCTCGCGGTCGAGCTCGAGGAAGACATTGTCGGCCATCGCTTGGGCAGTGTAGCGCAGCGCACGCCGGGCAGCGTCCAGCCGGCGTGAAGGTGAAAGTGGGTCCAGCCGCTTGCAAATAGGACCGAGCGGGTCCATAATTCAAATCAGTACCGTTCTGTTCTTAATTTGCTCGCACGCCACCGCAGCTGGCCCGCCGCCTGGGTCGCGCCTGCTCAGACGTGCCTGAACCAACTACGTCGTGTGGCGATGCCGCGCGTGAGAGATCCCCATGAACCAACGTTTCTTCTCGACTGCCGTGGTCGCGCTGCTCAGCGCAGCGCTGACCCTTCTCGTCCCAGCCGCGCCGGCCCACGCCGACGAAGGCCTCTGGATCTACGCCCAGGGCACCGACACCCGCCCCAAGGGCACCTGGGAGGCGCGCTTCGCCAACATCTCGCGCCTTCAAAAAGACGGCCAGGACTACACTTTCCACGACGTCCGCCCGGAGATCGAGTACGGCATCACCGATCGCCTGACCCTCAGCGTCGAGGCGATGATCTTCCATCACGACTACAGCGTCGACGGCGAGGACCTCAACCCGCTCTTCGAGACCCAGGGCGGCGAGGGCGGCTCGTTCCGCGACACCCAGCTCGGCGGCTTCGAAACCGGCCTCAAATACAACATCTTCAGCCCCTACAAGGACGGCATCGGCCTCTCGGTCGGCTTCAACTACGAGTACCGCGACGTCTACCGCCTCGACGGCGCCGAGATCGACCAGCACTCTTTCGTGCCGACCGTGTACCTGCAGAAGAACTTCCTCGACAACACGCTGATGTTCGCCTTCAAGGGCAAGCTGGAGTTCGAGCTGCGCACCTCGCCGGGCGTCGAAGAGGAAGAGATCGCCCCCGATCTGGCCCTCGGCGTGTCGTACCGCGTCGCGCCGCGCTGGTTCGTCGGCGCGGAGGTCCGCTACCAGTCGGACTTCCTCGAGCCGGTCGAGGACGGCGAGCCGCCGCCGACCGATCCGTCGGAGTTCACCTCGCCGGCCAACTTCCGCCTCGGCCTGCAGTACCAGTGGGCCTACTACGCCGGTCCGACGCTGCACTACGCCGAAAAGGACTGGTGGGTCACGCTCGGCGCGCTGTGGCAGGTCGAGGGCGGCGGCGACGAGTCGAACCCGTCGGTGCGCGACGGCAACGTGTGGGACGAGCACGAGCAGGTGCACATCGGCCTCACGTTCGGCCTCGAGTTCTGACCGTGGACCGGCGTACGTTCGTCGAACGGGCGCTGCTGCTGGCGGCCGGCCTGCTCGTGCCCGCGCGGGTGCTGCGGGCCGAGACGTTCTTCACCATCCCCGAGGCGCAGCAGGCGCTGTGGGGCGATACACCGCTCGAGCCGATCACCGTCGAGCTCACCCGCGAGCAGCAGCGCGCCATCGCCAAGGCGTCGAAGGTGCGTGTACGCAACCGCACCATCGACGCCTGGAAAACGCCCGAGGGCGGCTGGTTCATTCTCGATCAGGTGATCGGCAAGCACGAGAACATCGACCTGGCCGTCGCGCTGCAGCCCGACGGCTCGGTGCGGGGTCTCGAGGTGATCACCTACCGCGAGACCTACGGCTACGAGATTCGCAACGCCAAGTGGCGGGCGCAGTTTCACGGCAAGAACCACACCGAGCACCTCAAGCTCGACAAGCAGATCCGCAACATCTCCGGCGCGACGCTCTCGTGCCGCCACGTGACCGACGGCATCAACCGCCTGAGTCACACGTGGAACCTCGTGCTGCGCCATCTGTGACGGCAACGCTGACGCGCTGTCGACCGGCGCTCGGCACCTACGTCAAGATCGCCCTGCGGGCGCGCGACGACGGTGCGGATCGCGAAACCCTGATCGCCCACAGCGACGCCGCGTTCGCGGCGATCGCCGACGTGCAGCGCGCGATGAGCGCGCACGATCCCGACAGCGAGCTCTCTCGGCTGACCCGCACGGGCCATCGCGCGCCCGTGCGGGTTTCGTCGGATCTGCGCACGGTGCTGGCATGCGCGCTGCGCCTGAGCGCGCAGACCGACGGCGCGTTCGACGTCACGATCGGCGGTGCGATGGTCGATCGCGGCCTGCTGCCCGACGTCGCCGACGGCGATGCGCGCGCCGACCGCCGGGCCAGCTGGCGCGACGTGGTGCTCGAGGACGACGTCGTGCGGCTCGCGCGTCCGCTGCGCATCGACCTCGGCGGCATCGCCAAGGGGTATGCCGTCGACCGCGCGCTCGCCGCCGTGCCGCCGCACGTCGACGCGGTCGTCGAGGCCGGCGGCGACCTCGCGATGCGGCCGTGGCGCGATCAGACGATCGCGGTGCGCGTGCCCGGTCTGATCCGGCGCGATCGCTTGATCGCCCTGCCGATGCGGGCGGCGGCGGTGGCGAGCAGCGCGGGACACTGGCGCGGTCAGCCGCTGGCGATCCTGTGTCCGCAGCGGCGCCGCGCGCCGCGCGTGCGTCACGGCATGACGGTCTTCGCGCCGAGCTGCATGCTGGCCGACGCTTTGACGAAAGCTGCGTTTTTGGCGCCGGAGCGGGTGCCCTGGCGTAGGCTGGAGGCCACGGCGCTGCGGGTCGATCGCCGCGGCCGCGTCGCGGTCGTCGGCCCGGCCGATCCCGACGGCGCCGCGCCGTAACCCTGACCGACCATGGGCATTCGCTTCACGTCATTCCAGCGCCGCTTCCTCTTCGCGCTGATCCTGCTCAGCTGGGTGAGCGGCATCACCTTCTTCGTGCTCAACACGTGGGTGACGGTCGAGGGCGAGTTCGGCCCGCAGAAGCATCCACAGCAGTTCAACGTGCTGAAGGCCCACGGCGCCGCGGCATTCCTGCAGCTCATGGTCTTCGGCTATCTGCTCGCCGATCACGTGCCGAAGGGCTGGCGCGTGACGCGGATGCGCGGCATCGGCCTGACGCTGGTGATCGCGCAATCGCTGCTGGTCGTCAGCGCGTACGGCCTGTACTACATGGGCGACGAAGACCGGCGCCAGATCGTCGCCTATGTGCACTACGCGGTGGGGTTCAGCCTGCCGTTCCTGCTGATCGCGCATCTGATCCAGGGGCGATGGGGACGTCGATGGCGCAAACGACCTGCCAGGGTCGAGTCAGCGCGGTCCAGCGAGCGCTGAGCGCACGAGATGGCGCGCTCCTCAGCGCGCCGCGTCGGCGTCGCCCATGATCAGCTCGAGCGTGCCGCCGGCCTGGAGCATGCCGGCGACGCAGTCGGCGGCTTCGAAGAAGGCTTCGGTGTTCGCCATGCCGAGGGGTCCTTCGCACAGTCGGTAGTCACCCGGTGCCATATTGGGCACGATCATCCTGCCTGCAGCCTCGTCGAGCGTGCCGCCGTTGCGAAGCGCCCACGACAGCAGATGGGCGATGCTCAGAGGTATGTCGTTCTGTACGACTGCGGTTTGCACATCGAGCGCTCGATTCCGAACGGCAGGTAGCACGAGCACGCCGCCGCCCGGCGACACGTCCAGGTCGAGAAGCGCACCCTGGCCATCGACGCGATGCACCTCGAGTGCGTGCCCAGGCGCGGCAACCATCACATCGAGCGTCTCGGTGTCGTTCGTTACGTGGAACGTGAATGTGCCGTCTCGCTCGGTGCGCGCGCGCGGCACGTTGTTGGCGGTCGGCCACTGGCGAGCATGAACCACGGCACCGCCGAGCGGACCGGCGACCGTGCTGCGCACCACGCCCGACACCGTGCGCAGCGCTTCGAGGCGCAGTTCGATCGGGCCGATCGCCATGCCGTCGGACAGCGTCGTTTCATAAGGCATCGACGCTTGCTGACCATCATCCGTGTCGGCAATCAGCCGAACCAAGCCGTCGTGTGCGCGAAACGAGAATTGGCCCTGCTCGTCGGTGAGCTGCTGATCTCGACTGTCGACACCGGCGATACCAACGCTCGTGCGCGGTACGGGCTTGCCGTTCGGATCGACGACTTGACCCCAAATATGCGTATCCGGCATCTCGATATCGACTTCGGCGACACCTTCCGTATCTGCGTCGACCAGGACGGTCGTTTCAGCATCCAGATCGTTCTTCTGGCTGCGCACCTGCACCCGCCACGTGCCCGCATAGGGAATCACGCCTTCGTACCGACCGTCCTCGTCGGTGGCCAGCAATACGCGCTCGGCGCCGAACGCGCCGCCGAAAACAACCTCGCCAACCACGGGCGTATCGCCCAGCGAAACCAGGCCGCTGACACCAACCCAATCGACCTCGATCTCGACAGGAACGACCCCTACGCCCTCGATCGGTTCTGCGAAACGGGATGCCCAGCGCTGATTGTTCTCATCGCTGATCGAAATCGTGAAGCGCCCTGGCGTCTGATCGAAAATCGCTAGATTCCCCGCCTCGTCCGTCGCTCCGCGAAATACATGATCGGGATGGTATGCACCCGTTGCATCGGACATACGCATGATTTCGACACGCCATGTGCCGCCAGAAGGTGGCTGAGCGGGCTGAACCGCCAGCGAGATGTCCATCGGCAGCTGTAAGACGATGGGCTCTCGAAGGGCTGTTTCGTGATCTGCGAGCACCTCGAGCGGGAAGACGCTCGATTCGGCAAAGCCTTTCGCATCAACCGCAATGCGGTAGAAGCCGGGTTCAATGCCTGCGAGTTGGAAAAAACCTCGTTCATCGAGCAAAGAATCGGCAGCCGGCGTTGCCAAACGGATATTGGATATTGAACGGCCACCAGCCACCATGGGCTCGGCGTACACGCGCGCATCGGCTGGAATGGGCAGGCCAGACGCTGCTTCGACCCAGCCGGTCAGGGAGGCCCCGCGCTTCAGGCGTGTTTCACCGATGTCGCGCTGCTTGCCGTGACCGACATCGAACGCCCAGTGGTAGAGCGGAACATGCGCGTCGGGACGCAGCACGAGATCGAAACGGCCTGCAGGCACGCGGCACTGCCAGCGACCATCGTCGCGGATCGGACATGCGCGCGCGCGACCAAGCGCCTTTCGCAGCGCGGCTTTTGCCGTTGGAGCTGAAAGCTCGACGCTCATCGAGGTCGGCAGCGGCGTGGCTCGATCGGCGGGCAGGAATCGTCCGCTGATCAGGCCAGCTGGCCAGATCTGGATCGTTGCCGCCGTGGTCGACCCGGCGCCGCCGGTTTTCAGGGTCGAATCCGCTCCCCAGGCGCCGCTGAGACCTGTGCGCACGCGCCACGTCTGGTGCGGCGGCAACACTGCTGTGATCGTGATCGGCTGCGAAGAATGGGACGCAGGTTCGACGGAAACGTCGATCGGCGTGCGATCTCGGCCGGTCATCGGCTCGAAGCGGATGCCGCCCTGCAGCGTGCCTTCGAACGGCGCGACGCACTGAAGCGTTACTTCGATCGCCGCTTGCTCGTCGCTTGCTGCGGACTGACCTTCCAGCGCAGGAGAGACAAGCCAAATAGCCATCAGCAGGCTCGCAACACTCCAGGCTACTCGCTTTGTGACGTGCGGCATCAGTACGCAATGCCTCCACCGCTGCAGTTGAAGCACTCGGCCGGGCAAAAACCCGATGTGTTGCACGTACCACCGCCCCCGCCGCCACTTCCGCCACCCGAACCACCGCCCGTCACGTCAACATTCAGACAAGGGTTAGGCGGAACAAAACAACTGCAACCTGAAAAGCAAAGCAAGTGACATTCGATGCCATCACCTTGCTCATGGTTGCCGACTTGCTTGCAGTAATAGTCGGGCGTCAAGCTCGAAGAATAAACATCCTCTTCACAGACCAGACAGCCCCAGGTCACCCCGTTCGCATCGATCGGCGCATTTCCAGCAACCGAAATCATCATCAGAACAAAAACAGTGACGAGACAAGTACGCATGAGAAATCCCTCTTGCTGAAATCAGTAAACGAACACACTGTGCCTGCGCAAATAAAAACAAAGCATCGGAAACATGGCATCGAGCCACCAACAATCTACAAAAATAAGGCTCGACCGAAACGGTGAGCCGAACGTCCATTGAACCTACCAGGCGGCCTCAACAGCGTCAAACAATGAGGCTTTACACGGTTTTTCGGCGCCAGGGGACGATCCAAACCCCAGGCTCGGGTTCAGAACGCGCTGCCGAAGCCCAGATAGATCCGGTAGTCCTGCTGATCGTCCCCATCAAGAGGAAACGCAAAATCGGCGCGCAGGAGGCCAACCGGCGTGGCTGCGCGTAAACCCACGCCCGCGCCCCACACCAGATCGCTGACGTCGAAATCACCGCGCGCCGCCCAGACGTTGCCGCCGTCGACGAAGGTCACAAAACCCAGGCCCTGCCAGCCCAGATCGAAGCGCAACTCGCTGTTGAGCACGAAGAGCGCCTCGCCGCCGGCCGCGCGGTCGTCGCTGCGGAACGGCTCGAGCGGACCCACGCTGTCGGTGCGGTAGCCGCGGACGCTGTATTCGCCACCGGTGAAGAAGCGCACGTCGCGCGCCAAATCCTGCCCTTCGAACGGACGCGCCACGCCCACGCGCACGCCCTGCGCCCAGGTCACGCCGAGCCCGAACACGCGCCCCAGGGGACGGTAGTGGTACGCCTGCGCCAGGCTACGCAGATAGGCGAAGTCGCTGCCGATCGGCGCGCCCGAGCCCGAAACGTCGAGGCTCGCGAACCAGCCGCGGCGCGCCGCCAGGCGGTCGTCGCGCGTGTCGAGAATCAGCTGCCAGCCCAGCTCGGGCGCGACGATGCGCTCGTCGAGCGCCAGGGTTGGCGGGTCGACCGGCGGATCGTCGGTCAGATGGCTGTCGCGGTAGCGCACGTAGAAACGCGTCTGCAGCGCGCGGCGCAGGGGAATCGTCCAGCGCAGCGAGGTCTCGACGCTGCGCGTGTTGACGCCTTCCTCGGTGCGATCGCGCCCTTCGACGAAGAGATCGATGTCGGTCGACGTGCCGAGCACCCGCGGCAGACGACCGTAGAGCCGCGCGCGCGCGTCGTCCTGCGACCAGACCAGGCGCACGCCCAGGTCGACGCCGCGCCCCGAGACGTTGCGGCGCAGCAGATCCGTGATCACGCCGAAGCCCTCTTCGCGCTCGTAGCGCCCGCCGTAGGCGAGGCTCCAATGCGGCTGCTCCTCGAGCTCGAAGCGGATGTCGGTCAGGCCGTCGCCCTCGGCGTCCTCGATGCGCGGCAGCACGGTCCGGAACAGGCCGGTGTCGAAGAGCCGACGGCGCGCCGCGTCGATGCGCGCGCGGCTGTAGAAAACGCCCGATTCGAGATCGGCGACGCGCTTCAGCCAGCGGTTGCGCGTGATTCGGATGCCCTCGTAGGTGATCTCGTCGACGACGTAGCGCAGCCCCGGATCGATCTCGTAGGTCAGCACCAGATCTTCCGCGTCGACCTCGCCGCGCACCGCCGACGCGTCGACCTCCATCAGCCGATCGCGCACGATCACCCGATCGTAGCCCCGCGCGCGCAGCGCCGATTCGAGCGCGATCACGCCCGCGTTGACCGCCGACGCGCGCAGCGGTGCGTCGACCAGGCGCGGCAGCAGCGCGCGCAGATCGGCCAGCGCGGCGTCGTCGAGGGCGTCGGCGCGCGGGCCGATCGGCGTCAGCGCGACCGTGCGCACCCAGCGCCGCGGGCCGAGGTCGAGCTCGAGTTCGAGGGTATCGCCGTCCGCGGGCAAGAAGCGCGAGACGATCTGCGGCCGCACGTAGCCGAGGTTCTGCAGCGTGCGCCGCAGCCGCTGGGTGGCGGACGGCTCGCCCGCCGCCAGCTCGGCGCGCGTCACCGGATCGGCGAAGCGGCCGGCCAGCGACGCAGCCACCGGTTCGGTCAGCCGCGGCGTGCCGGGTGCAGCCGCAAAGCGCGGCGCGCGCAGCTTGCGCTGCGGACCGACGGCGATCTCGATCACGATCTCGCGCATCGTCATGCCGCGCGCCGCGGTCGCGTCGTCGGACGGCGCCGCGTCCGCAGGCGTCGCCGTCGCCGCGTCCGGATCGGCGGCGGCCGCGTCGACCGGCGGCGACGATTCGTCGGGCATGCGCGCGTCGACCGGTACGGCGTCTTCGTCGCGCGCACGGCCGGCCTCGGCCATCGCGGCCTGTGCGGCGGCGCGTTCGTCGATGACGGCATCGGTGACCGGCGCGTCGTCGATCACGTAGACCTCCACCGTCGGTGCGACATAGCCCTGTGCGCGCAGGCTGCGGACGGTCGCGTCGCGCATCTCGTCGAGCGCCAGCGGCTCGGCGTAGTCGGTGCGGTAGAGCGAGGCGATTGCGCGGCGGTCGGCGCGCTTGGGTTCGACGTCGCCGACGAAGCGCAGCGCCACCTGCGGCCCGGGCGTGAGGCCAATGCGCACGTCGACCTCGCCCGGCGCGCGCGTCGGCGTCTCGACCGCGACCCGCGGATCGGAGAAACCGCGCCGGCGCAGATAATCGACCAGATCGACTTCGATGTCGAAATCGCCGCCCGCCGGCAGACGATCGCCCTCGCGATAGGGCACCGCGCGCCGCAGCGCGCGATCGTCGAGCAGCTCGGGCAGTGCCGCGAGGGGCAGCGCGGACGCAGCGTCCGACGGGGCGTCCGCGGGCGCGCGCGTCGCCGCAGCAGACGCCGGAGCGCGCAGGCCGATGCGCACGTCCTCGATCCGCGGCAGGCGCGCATCGGCCGCGTCGGCGCCCCACTCGACCTGCTGCCGCAGGGTCGCGCCCTCTTGCCCGACGTCGGTGGTGAAGACCTGCGCCACCAGGCTGGCCAGGCGCACGCCGCCTTCGTACTCGAGCAGGTAGATGCGCTCGTTGCCCTCGGTGATGTCGTACGACGCGGCCAGCCGCAGCGCGTCGGTCAGCGGACGGCTGATCGTCAGCCGGGTGCCGGGATCGGTCTCGCCAAAGATCACCACCGGTTTGCCGACCTCGAAGCCGCCGCGCCCGCCGCCGAGCGCGCTGCCGACGAGGCGGTTGCCGAAATAGCCCGCCAGGCCGGTGCCGAGCGCGCTGCCGACGTCGCTGTCGGCGCCGCCTGCCGCGTCGCCGCGGGTGCCGGCCTGGCTGGCGTCGGCGGTGTCGGAGGCGAAAGCGTCGTCGGGCTCGCCGACCAGCCGCTGGCCGAGCCGGTCGGCGCCCTGCGCGGCCACCGTCGGATCCTGCAGCGACGTGGTCAGGGTGAGATCGATCTCGGGCTCGAGCGAGCCGCGAAAGCGCAGTTGGCCGCGGTCGATGCGCACGGTTTGGCCGTAGGCAAAAACGAATCCGTCGCGCGCCAGATCGATCGCGCCCTCGACCCGCGGCGCGGCGACGGTGCCGCCGATGCGCAGATCGCTCCACACGGCGCGCAGATCGGCGACGTTGTTGCGCACGCGCACGCCCTCGCGGCTGCTGACCCGGACGTCGAGCTCGATCGGCCGGCTCTCGATCGTCGCGTCGCCGGCGATCGAGAGCGCGGCGCTGCCCGGGAAGAGTCGGCTGAGGATTTCGCGATCGAGATCGACGTCGCGCAGCAGCACGCCGCGGCCGACGGTGACGTCGCCGCTCACCCGCATCGGCTGATCGAGGGGCGCATCCTGCGCGGGCGATGCGACGCGCAGGTTGCCGTCGAGCACCGTGGTCAGGCCGTAGTCGAGGCGGTAGCGCACGCCGGCGAGCGCCACGGCGAGATCGAGCTGACCGTCGACGCCGGCCGTGCCGTCGAGCCGCACGTCGCCCTCGTTGACCCGCATCGTCAGCCCGTCGAGGATCAGCGCGCCATCGCGGAAGCGCGCATCGAGCCGCGGCCGGGTGACGCGGGTCAGGTAGGGCTCGAGCGCGACCAGCTGGACGTCTTCGCCGTCGAGGCGCACCGTGCCTTCGAGCGCGTCGAGCGGTCCGGCGACGACCAGGTCGAGCGCGACCGCGCCCGCGGCACCGGCGCCGGGCAGCACGTCGGCGATCAGCGGATTGAGCAGATCGGTGTCGAACGTGCCGTCGACGCGGGCGTCGACCCGCCGCACGAGCGCGTCGGGGGCGGGCGGCGCGAACGGTACGGTCGGTCGCCAATCGCCGAGCGCGAGCGTGGCGCGGGCGCGCAGGCTGCGGTCGTCGAGCTGGAGATCGCACGGCTCGAGGACCCAGCGGCGATCGCCGAGCACGAAGCGCAGCGGCGCGTCGGCGTCGATCGATCGATCGGCGACGCGCAGGCGCAGGTCGTCGAGGCGGAGCGCGCCGTCGCCGGCGAGCGGATCGGCGAGATCGACGCGCAGGCGCGCGGCCAGGCCGCCGCGCAGCCGCGCGTTCTGCGGCAGCGCCGGCTGGCCGAGCAGCGGGAGCAAGGAGTCGCTGTCGAGGCGCGGCACCGCGAAGGCCAGGCGCAGGCGGTTCGGATCATCGAAGGCGTCGTCGTCCGGCGCCAGCGCGAACGGCAGCGCGTCGAGCCACGCGGCGAGCGCGGGCATGCGGCGCAGCGCGGTGAAGGGCGCGTCGAGATCGAGCTGCAGCGGTCCGGCGTCGGTCTGGGCCTCGGGCAGGGTCACGCGCACGCCGCCCGGCACGAGGCGCGCGTCGAGCAACACGCCCTGCACGCCCGGCAGTGGATCGACCAGGCGCACGTCGAAGGCCGCGTCGGTCAGCGGCGAGGTGAGCGTGACGTGACCGCCGCCGCTCATCAGCGCGCGCGTCGACGCCGGCTGATCGGGCAGCTCGACGAACTCGGCGCTGACGCGGTGCACGGTCAGGCGCGGCGGCACAGCCGGCGATTCGATCGCTGAACGCTGGAGCTCGGCTTCGAGGCCGAGCTCGGCCAAGCGCGGAAGATCGGCGCCGAGGCGCAGATCGCGCAGATCGAGGGTCGCGCCGCCGGTGAAGGCATAGCCGGCGACGGCCGTCCAGTCGTCGCGGTCGGCGCGCTGGGCGCGGCCGGCGATCTGGCCGGTGGTGTGCGCGAGGGTGAGCGCGCGGGCGGGCATCGCGAGCGCCAGATCGGCGATCTGAGCGCGGACGTCGAACGTCTCGGGATCGCCGCGCAGGACGATCTCCCCGTCGAGTCGACCGCGCACGTCCGCCAGGTCGCGCGCCAGCTGCCGACGCGACGCGTCGGCCGGCACGACATCCGCGGCGGCGACGGCGCCGTCGATCGGCACACCGACGATCTCCGCCGCAACCGGCGCGGGAAGGGTCTCCGCATCGCGCGGCGCGGCCTCGACGAAGCGCACGACGCGCGCCGCGGCGTCGCCCAGGTCGAAGGCGTCGAAGCGCAGGGCCAGATCGGCCGAGGGCCGCAGCGGCCGCACCGTGCCCGTCAGTCGCACCGGCGCGTCGGACGGCACCGCGCCGACCGCCGTCGCGACCGCGGCTGGCGCGTCGGACGGCGGCGCAGCCCGGTCGACGGCCACGGGCTGCCAGGCGGCAGCGACGGCAACCGCCGGATCGTCGAGCGGGCCGTCGCTGGTCGCGTCGAGCCACAGGCCACCGTCGAGCGGCAGCGCGGCCAGCGCCGCGCGCGCGTCGGCCGGTACCAGTGCGCCCCAGGGCCGCAGCAGGCGCGCGAGCTGCGCACTGTCGAGCGCGCCGTCGACGTCGGGATCGAAGCGCAGCGTGAGCGCGGCGTTGGCGAGGCGCAGGCGCGCGCGCAGCGCGTCGGGATCGTCGGCCAGCGCGGCGCGGGCGGCCGGCGCGGCGAGCCCGGCGGTGTCGAAGCCGGCGGTCACGGCCAGGCTGCGCCGTCCGGGGAGATCGGGCATCCAGTCGGCGGTCACGCGCGCGAAGGTCGCGTCGGCGGGCGCGTCGGCGG